>JANOLY010000569.1:0-8819 GCA_031420055.1 Burkholderiales bacterium
AGGGCCGGTGTGGCCATGTCGGTGTGCACGCCGATGGCCATGGGCACGCCGCCGCAGTTGCATTGGCCCAGCGCTTCGGCCATCACCATGCTGTAGGAAAAGTCCAGGCCCGCGCCGCCAAATTCTTCGGGGTACTTCAGCCCCAGCAAGCCCAGGTCGCCCAGCTTCTTGAAGACCTCGTGCGCGGGGAACTGGCCTTGCGCCTCCCACTCGGCCACAAAGGGGTTGATCTCTTTGTCGCAGAACTTGACGACGGTGTCTTCGAGCTGGCGGTGTTCGGCGGTGAACTTCATGCGGTGCTTTCTAGAAACGGGCCACGCCATAGGTGTTGGGGCGCAGCGTGCGGCGCTCGGCCTCGGCCGCGAGGTCCAGACACAGCGCCAGGATGCGGCGGGTGTCGCGCGGGTCGATGATGCCGTCGTCCCACAGCCGCGCGGTGCCGAACAGCGCCGTGCTCTCGGCGTCCAGGCGCAGGCGCAGCGCGTCGCTCATGGCGGCCAGGGCCTCGTCGTTGGCGGGCAGGCCCCTGCGTTCGAGCTTGGCGCGGTTGAGCAGGTCCATCACCTTGGCGGCCTGCGCGCCGCCCATGACGGCGGTGCGTGCGCTGGGCCAGGCAAAGATGAAGCGCGGGTCGAAACCGCGGCCGCACATGCCGTAATTGCCGGCGCCAAAACTGCCGCCCAGCACCACGGTGAACTTGGGTACGCGCGCATTGGCCACCGCCTGGATCATCTTGCTGCCGTGCTTGATGGCGCCGGCTTGTTCGGCCGCCCGGCCCACCATGTAGCCGGTGGTGTTCTGCATAAACACCAGCGGCGTGCCGGACTGGTCGCAGGCTTGAATGAACTGCGCCGCCTTGCCCGAGCCCGTGGGCTGGATGGGCCCGTTGTTGCCGATGATGCCCACCACGTGGCCGTGCAGCCGCGCATGGCCGCACACGGTGTCGGCCGCGTAGCCGGCCTTGAACTCGAGGAAGTCCGAGCCATCAACCAGGCGCGCGATGACCTCACGAGCGTCGTAGGGTTCACGGTCATCCGCGGGCACCACGCCCAGCAGTTCTTCGCTGGCAAACAGCGGCGCGGCGGCAGGCGCGGTGGCGGGCACGGTGTCCCAGGGCAGCTTGTCCAGCAGCTCGCGCGTCAGTGCGATGGCGTGGGCGTCGTTCTCGGTCAGGTACTCGCCCAGGCCGGTGACTTCGGCGTGCATCTGCGCGCCGCCCAGTTCGTCGTCGCTGGCGTCTTCGCCGATGGCAGCCTTCACCAGCGGCGGGCCGGCCAGGTAGATGCTGGAGCGGCCGCGCACCAGCACCACGTAGTCGCTCAAGCCCGGCAGGTAGGCGCCACCCGCGGTGGACGAGCCGTGCACCACAGCGATCTGCGGAATGCCCGCGGCCGACAGGCGCGCCTGGTTGGCAAAGGCCCGGCCGCCATCGACGAACAGCTCGGCCTGATACATCAGGTTGGCGCCGCCGGATTCGACGAGCGAGATCAGCGGCAGCTTGTTCTCGCGCGTCAGCTCTTGCGCGCGCAGCGCCTTCTTCAAGCCCATGGGTGCGACGGTGCCGCCCTTGACGGCGCTGTCGCTGGCAGAGATGAGCACGCGCTTGCCGGCGACAACGCCTATGCCGACGATGCTGCCACCGCCCAGCACGGCCTTCTTGCCGTCGTCGTCGTGCATGCCCAGTCCGGCCAGCGGGCTGAGTTCCAGGAAGGCACTGCCGCGGTCGATGAGGCGCGCCACCCGTTCGCGTGGCAGCAGCTGTCCGCGCGCCTCGAACTTGTCGCGCTTGGAAGCCGATTCGGCCACCACCCGGGCTTGCAGCGCGCGCACCTCGTCCAGGCGCTGCTGCATGCGCGCGGCGTTGGCAGCGAAGGCGGCCGAGCGGGCATCGAGCCGCGACGCGAGTGCCGGCATTACTTCAGCGCCTCGGGAGTCACGGCGCGATGAAAGCCTTCGAACGGCACCGACTTGGCTTCGGCGCCCAGCGGAAAAATCGCACTGCCCAGCGATGCCCCGCCGTCGATCTGGAGCGTCACACCGCTGATGAAAGCCGCCGCCGGCGACAGCAAAAAGACGATCGCCGCGCTGACCTCGGCCTCCAGCCCCAGGCGGCGCATGGGCACGTGGTTCTTCAGCCGCGGGATGAAAGCCTTCATGGCGCCGCCGTAGCTGTCCATGCCGCTGGAGGCAATCCAGCCCGGCGCCACCGCGTTCACGCGCACGCCGGCGTGTGCCCATTCGAAGGCGGCGGTGGCCGTGAGGTTGGCCATGCCCGCACGCGCCGCGCCGCTGTGGCCCATGCCGGGCATGCCGTTGCGGAAGTCGGCCGTCATGTTGACGATGGCGCCGCCATGCGCCTGCATGCACTGGGCGAAGACCTCGCGCATCATCAGAAAGCCGCCGGTGAGGTTGTTGGACACGACGGCGTCGAAGCCCTTCTTGCTGATCATCATCAGCGGCGCGGGAAACTGCCCGCCGGCGTTGTTGACCAGGCCCGACAAGGGGCCCAGCCGCTCCAGCACCCGGCCCACGTTGTCGGTCACGGCGTCTTCATCGCGTATGTCGAACGCCACCGTCTCGCAGCGCCCGCCGTCGGCGGCGATCTCGGCGGCCACGGTGTCGAGCTTGGCCTGGGTGCGCCCGCTGATCACCACCCGCGCGCCCAGCGCGGCCAGCTCGTGCGCCACGCAGCGGCCGATGCCGCTGCCGCCGCCGGTGACCCAGTGCAGCTGGCCTTCGAACAGGCCGGGACGGAAGACGCTGGCGTATCGGCTTTGGGCAGGGTTGGCGTTCATGGGCACAGCACCTGGTTGGCGCGGGCGGCGGATGGGATCAGCATGGTAACGTTAACGTCACCTGAATCCCATATAGGTAATTACGAGGGCGCGCGTGGCCCAGCTGCTGGGTAGTATTTGCGCCAGTTTCTGCTTTGACACCAAGAGGTTGTTCCATGGACATGCAAGCCTGCACACAAGCCCTGCGCGCCAAGGTCGGCGACGCCAGCGGCCTGAACGCCACGCTCAAGTTCGACTGCAGCGCCGATGGCGTGGTGGTCATCGACGGCCGCGCCGTGCCCAACACCGTGAGCAACGTCGACCAGGACACCGACTGCACCGTCGGCATCACGCTGGAGAACCTGGCCGCGCTGCTCGGCGGCGAGCTCGAGCCGGCCACCGGCTTCATGATGGGCAAGTTCAAGGTCTCGGGCGACATGAGCGTGGCCATGAAGCTGCAAAGGGTGGTTTGAGCTTGTTGGCGGCGTCACCGCGCAAGCAGGCTGCCGCCTCGGCGCAGGCGGTGGTGGATTCGCACCGCGAGCAAGACAGCGACGAGTTGTTCGGCATCGCGCAGTTGTGCCGCGAGTTCGGCATCACGCTGCGCACCATCCGCTTCTATGAGGACAAAGGCCTGCTGGCGCCGCGCCGTGTGGGCGGCACGCGCGTGTACACCCGGCGCGACCGCGCAAGGCTGGCGCTCATCCTGCGCAGCAAGGCCATCGGTGCGCCGCTGTCGGAGATCAAGCACTACCTGGACCTCTACGGCACACACGGCGAAGGCCGCGTCAAGCAGATGAGGTTCGTGCTGGAGCGCACCGACCAGGCGATTGCCGCGCTGGAAACCAAGCGCGCCCACATCGACGCCACGCTTTGCGAGCTGCGTGTCATCAACGCCGAAGTGCGGCGCCAGCTGGCACCCAAGGAGAACGGGCGATGACTTCACCGAGCAACCAGGCCTTCATCTTCGACCACGTGCGCACACCACGCGGCAAGGGCAGACCAGACGGCAGCCTGCACCAGGCCAGCCCCGTGTGGTTGCTGCGCACGCTGCTGAAGGCGCTGCAGGCGCGCAGCGGATTGGACACAGCGCTGGTGGACGACGTGGTGCTGGGCTGCGTGACGCCGGTGGGCGAGCAGGGCGCCGACATCGCCCGCACGGCGGTGCTGGACGCCGAGTGGGCGCAGACGGTGGCCGGCGTGACACAAAGCCGCTTCTGCGCCAGCGGCCTGGAGAGCGTGAACCTGGCTGCCGCCAAGGTGGCCAGCGGCTTTGAAGACCTGGTGGTGGCCGGTGGCGTGGAGAGCATGAGCCGCTGGCCCATGGGCAGCGATGGTGGGGCCTGGTTCATGGACCCGCGCATCAACCACAAGCTGGGGTTTGTGCCGCAAGGCATAGGCGCCGACCTCATCGCCGCGCTGGAAGGATTCCGCAGAGCGGATGTCGACGCCTTTGCGGTGCAGTCGCACCGGCGCGCTGCGGCGGCGCGCGCGGCAGGGCACTTCTTGCGCAGCATCGTGCCGGTGCACGACATCACGGGGCTGTTGATGCTGGCCGAGGACGAGACCATCCGCACCAACGCCACGCCCGAGTCATTGGCCCGGCTGGAGCCGAGCTTCGCGATGATGGGTGGCATGGGTTTTGATGCCACCGCGTTGCGCAAGTACACGACCGTGGAGCGCATAGCGCACATCCACCATGCGGGCAACTCGTCGGGCATCGTCGATGGCGCGGCGTTGATGCTGGTGGGTTCCCTGGCCGGTGGCACCAAGGCCGGCCTGAAGCCGCGCGCGCGCATTCGTGCCGCGGCCGTCATCGGGTCCGAGCCCACCATCATGCTCACCGGGCCCACCGCGGCTTGCCACAAGGCGCTGGCCAAGGCCGGCATGGTGGCCGGCGACATCGACCTCTGGGAGATCAACGAGGCCTTTGCCGTGGTGCCCATGAAGACAGCACGTGACTTGGGTGTGGGCCTGGACCGCGTCAACGTCAACGGCGGCGCCATCGCCCTGGGCCACCCGCTGGGGGCCACGGGCTGCATGATCCTGGGCACCTTGCTTGACGAGCTGGAGCGCCGCAATCTGGGCACCGGGCTGGCCACCTTGTGTGTGGGTGGTGGCATGGGCATCGCGACGGTCATCGAAAGAATCGCGGCATGAGCAGCGCCATCAGCCTGCAGCTGGGCGACGACGGCATCCTTGTTGCCACCATGGACCTGCCCGGCCGGCCCATGAACGTGGTGACCGAGGACGTGATGCGCGCGCTCGCCGCCGCCGTCGAGCGCTTGGCCGAAGCTGCTGTCTTGGGCCTGGTGCTCACCTCGGCCAAGGCCGACTTCTGTGTCGGTGGCGATATCGACCGCATGTCGACGTGGACGCGCCCCGAAGAGCCCTTCGAGGCCAGCATGGCCATGAAGGCCGTGCTGCGCAAGCTGGAGCGGCAGGGCAAGCCGGTGGTGGCCGCCATCAACGGCCATGCGCTGGGCGGTGGGCTGGAACTGGCGTTGGCCTGCCATGCGCGGTTTGCCATCGACGACGCGCGGCTCAAGATCGGCCAGCCCGAGGTCAAGCTCGGCCTGCTGCCCGGCGGCGGCGGCACGGTGCGGCTGCCACGGCTGGTGGGCATCCAGCAGGCGCTGCAGATCATGGCCGAGGGCAACGACCTCAACCCACAGCAGGCCCTGGCCATGGGCTTGCTGACCGCACTGGCGCGCGACCGCGACGACCTGATGGCGCAGGCGCTCGCCTGGATTGCGGCCAACCCCAAGGCCAGGCAGCCGTGGGACGCGCCCAAGTTCCGCTTCCCCGGCGGCGATTCGCGCGCACCGGCATTGGCGCAGATGTTTGCCGTGGCGCCGTCGGTGGCCGCGGCCAAGTCGTTTGGCAACTACCCGGCTGTCACGCACATCATGAGCGCGGTGTTCGAAGGCGGCCTGCTCGATTTCGACAGCGCCAGCGTCGTGGAGAGCCGCTACTTCGCAGCCTGCGCGATGAGCGCCGAGTCGCGCAACCTGATCAACACGCTGTGGTACCAGCTGAACGCCGTCAAGAAGGGCGCTTCGCGGCCAGCCGGCGTGCCGGCGTCTAAGGTGAAGAAGCTGGGTGTGCTCGGCGCGGGCATGATGGGTGCGGGCATCGCTTATGTGGCGGCCAAGGTGGGCATCCAGGTCGTGCTGCTGGACACCACGCAGGAGGCCGCCGAGCGGGGCAAGGCCTACTCGCAAGGTCTGCTCGACAAGGCCGTGAAGCGCGGCCGCAGCACGCCGGGGCAGCGCGACGCGCTTCTGGCGCGCATCGGCGCCACCACCGACTACGCGCAACTCGCGGGTTGCGAACTCGTCATCGAAGCCGTGTTCGAAGACCGCACCATCAAGGCCGAGGTCACGCGCCAAGCACAAGCCGTGCTGGGTGCGGGCGCCGTGTTCGCATCCAACACCTCCACGCTGCCTATCACCGGCCTGGCGATGGCCAGCACACAGCCCGAACGCTTCCTGGGCCTGCACTTCTTCAGCCCGGTGGACAAGATGCCGCTGGTGGAGATCATCAAGGGCCAGCAGACCGGCGACGCGGCACTGGCGCTGGGCTTCGACTTCGTGCAGCAGATCGGCAAGACGCCCATCGTGGTGAACGATTTGCGCGGCTTCTACACCAGCCGGGTCTTTGCCACCTATGTGATGGAAGGCATCGCCATGCTCGCCGAGGGCGTGCACCCGCGCAGCATCGAGGCGGCGGGCCTGCAGGCCGGCATGCCCATGCCGCCGCTGGCGCTGCAGGACGAGGTCAGCCTGAGCCTGGCCCTGCACGTGGCCGACCAGACCAAGCTCGACCTGGCGGCCGAGGGCCGCGCCTACACCGAGCACCCCGGCATGCGCGTGGTGCGGCAGCTGTGCGATATCGGCCGTGTTGGCAAGAAGGCAGGCCAGGGCTTTTACGACTGGTTGGACGACGGCAAGCAACTCTGGCCTGGCCTGGGCGGGCTGTACCCCGTGGCGGCGCAGCAGCCGGCACAACAAGAGTTGGTTGACCGCCTGATGTTCGCCCAGGCCAACGAGGCCGCGCGCTGCTACCAAGAAGGCGTGCTGTGCTCGGTGGCCGACGCCAACATCGGCAGCATCTTCGGCTGGGGTTTTGCGCCGTTCCACGGCGGGGCGCTGCAGTTCATCAACGCCCTGGGTGCGCGGAACTTTGTCAAGCGCGCCCGTGAACTGGCCGTGCGGCACGGCCCGCGTTTTGCGCCCGCCGCGGTGGTGGTGGCGCTGGCTGACAGCGGCGGTGCCTGGGCTGACCCTGAGTTTGCGCTGAAGTCCATTGATGGACTATGATGGCACTACAGTCCACCAAAGGATTTTTGCCATGAGTCCTGTTCTCGCCCCCCGGCCGCCTGCCGCAGTCAGCCCCCAAGACATGGCTGCGGCGGGGCTGCGGGCCTTTGAGCGCATCGCCCAGGCCTGGGGTTTGAACGTCGACGAGCAGCTGTGCCTGCTGGGGGCGCCGCCCCGGTCCACTTACTTTTCCTGGCGCAAGCATCCGGAAAAAGCCAGCCTGCCGCGCGACACGCTGGAGCGGCTGTCCAACCTGCTGGGCATCTACAAGAGCTTGCAAATCCTGCTGCCCGAGCCGTCGGCGGCCGACGCCTGGGTGCGCAAGCCCAACAGCGCGCCACTGTTCGGTGGGCGCAGTGCGCTGCAGCGCATGCTGGCCGGCAATGTGAGCGACCTGAACCTGGTGCGGCGCTACCTGGACGGCGTGCGTGGCGGCGGTTGGGCCTGATTGAGCGCCGAGTCCGAGCCCGAAATCGAGCCCGAGCTGCGCCGTGTGCGCTGGGCGCAGGCCTGCCGCATCGTGCCCACCCGCTACCCGGCCGTGAGCCTGTTCGACCGGGTGGCCGATGCGGCCGACTTCGACGCGTTGTACGCGCTTGAGGCGATGAGCAACGAACGCGCCCGCCAAGAGCTGGGCGAGATCGAACGCGTGCCGGCCGCAGAACGCCTGTTCGGCCCCGGCAGCGGGCCCATCATGGCCGCCTTCACCCATGTCAATGCCCTGGGCAGCCGATGCTCCGATGGCCGCCACGGCGTGTTCTACGCCGCACGCGAGCGCGCCACCGCCGTGGCCGAAACGCGCTACCACCACGGCCGCTTTCTCGCCGCCACGCAGCAGGGCGCCATGCACCTGCCGATGCGGCTGTACCACGTGGCCATCGACGCCCGGCTGCACGACCTTCGTCCTGCAGGCGCCGTGCCGGCCGCGGTGTACGACGAAGGCAACTACACCGCCGCGCGCACGCTGGGGCACAGGCTGCACGCAGCCGGCTCGGCCGGCGTGGCCTACCGCAGCGTGCGCCACGCCGGCAGCCACTGCGCGGGGCTGTTCCGCCCGCGCGGGGCGCGGCATTGCGTGCACGCGGCTTACCTGCTGTATGCGTGGGACGGCGAGCGCTTTGCCGACATCTTCGAGAAGACCGAGTGAAACCCGAGCGCTTCGACCGCCTGGACGCGCTGCGCGGGGCGGCCATCGTGTGGATGGCCCTGTTCCACTTCGGCTTCGACCTCAACCACTTCGGCCTGCTGCAGCCGCCGCAGAACTTCCACCGCGACCCGCTGTGGACGACCCAGCGCACCTGCATCGTCAGCCTGTTCCTGTTTTGCGCCGGCCTGGGCCAGGCTGTGGCCTTGCACGCGGGCCAGGGCTGGCCGCGCTTCTGGCGCCGCTGGGCCCAGGTGGCGGGGTGTGCGGTGCTGGTGAGTGCAGGCTCGGCGTTGATGTTTCCCAACAGCTGGATCAGCTTCGGCGTGCTGCATGGCGTGGCGGTGATGCTGGTCATCTGTCGCCTCAGTGCACCCCTGGGCGTCTGGCTGTGGCCGCTGGGCGCCCTGGCGCTGGCGCTGCCGCACGCGTTGCAACACCCCTTCTTCGACACCCTGGCCACGAATTGGCTGGGCCTGGTGACCAGAAAACCCATCACCGAAGACTACGTGCCGGTGTTGCCTTGGCTGGGTGTGATGCTGTGGGGCCTGGCAACAGGGCAGTGGCTGCTGCGGCACC
>JANOLY010000570.1:0-11621 GCA_031420055.1 Burkholderiales bacterium
GCCGGGAAGAAGAAGAACATGATGCCAAAGGCCAGCGGCATGAACCACATCAGCTTGGCCTGCATCGGGTCCGGCGGCGTGGGGTTGAGCCACACCTGGAACAGCGAGCTCAGCGTCATCAGCACCGGCAGGATGAACCACGGGTCCGCGGCCGACAGGTCGGTGATCCACAGCGTCCACGGCGCGTTGCGCATTTCCACGCTGGACAACAGCACCCAGTACAGCGCAATGAAAAACGGCATCTGCACCAGGATGGGCAGGCAGCCACCCAGCGGGTTGACCTTTTCTTCGCGGTAGATGCGCATCATCTCTTGCTGCATCTGCTGCGGCTTGTCCTTGTAGCGCTCGCGCATCTCGTTGACCTTGGGGCTGATGGCCTTCATCTTGCCCATGCTGCGGTAAGCCGTGGCGTTGAGCCAGTAGAAGGCGATCTTGAGCAGGAACACCAGCGCCACGATGGACCAGCCCCAGTTGCCCAGGTAGTGGTGCAGCTGGGTCAGCAGCCAGAACAGCGGTTTGGACAGCACTGTCAGCCAGCCGTAGTCCTTCACCAGGTCCAGCCCCGGGGCCAGGGCGGCGAGCTTGACCTCTTCCTGCGGGCCGGCAAACAGCGTGGCCTCATGGGACTTGCTGGCACCGGGCGCCACCTCGCCCAGCGGCAACACCATGGCGATGCTGTAGTGGTTGTCGGCCACCTTGGCGGTGCGGAACTCGCGCGGCCCGGGGGTCTGCACCAGCCAGGCCGATGCAAAGTAGTGCTGCACCATGGCCACCCAGCCGTTGTCGGCGGTCTTGTCGTGGCTGGCGCTGCTCTTGGCGATGTCCTTGAAGTCGACCTTCTGGAATTTGTTCAGCTCGGTGTACAAGGCCGGGCCGGTGAAGGTGAAGTAGAAGCTGGACTCGCCCTCGGGCGGGTTGCCGTCGCGCGCCAGCTGCAGGTACAGCTGCGGCGACACGGGCACGGCGCCGTTGTTGATGAATTCGTGCTTTACCGCCACGGTGTATTCACCACGCTTGAAGGTGTAGCTCTTGACCAGCTTGTGGCCGTCGGCGGCCGGTGATTCGAAGCGCAGTGTCAGCGCGGCCGCGCCGCTGGCCAAGGTGCGATCGCCGGGCACCACGGTCATCTGCGTCAGGTGGTTGGGCAGGGCGCTGCCGGGCGTGGCGCTGACCAGGCCGGTCTGGGCCACGTACAGCCGCTTGGCGCTTTGGTCCAGCAGCACGACGTTGCGGGTGCGGTCAACCGGGTCGCGGAAGTTCAGCAGTTCAAGCTGAACCAGCGATCCGCCCTGGCTGTCGAACGTTGCCTTGACCACATCGGTGGTGATCACCACCCGCTCGGTCGTGGGTACAGCAGCCGCAGCAGCCGGCACCGCCGGTGCGGGTGCGCCACCCGCCACGGGCAATGCCACTGACGGCGCAGGCACGCCCGCCGCCGGCACGGCGGCGGTGGCCGGCACGGTGACCGGCGGCGCGGCCGCACTGGCGGCAGGCCGAGGCGCGCCAAAGATGGTGGGCTGGCCCGTGTGCTTGTTCCAGGCGTCCCAGAGCAGGACGAGTGACATCGTGAAGACCACCCACAGCAGGGTGCGGCGCATATCGGTCATGGCGGGTTCTGGGTCGGGGGGTGGGGCTGGGCCGATGTCAGGCCAAGCCGGGTGAACAAGCCCGCAGCGGGGTTGGGGAGGGTGGACGGTACAGGGTCATGCCCACCCGGGCACCAGGGATGGCAGCGCACCAGCCGCCATGCGCCCAAGCTGGCACCGCGCAAGGCGCCCTGCTCGCGCAAGGCCTGCAGCATGTAGGCCGAGCACGTGGGCTCGAAACGACAGGCATTGCCCAGCCAGGGCTTCAAGAGGTAGCGGTAAGCAAGTACCAACAAGATGAGCGCGCGTTGTGGCAGGCGCAGCACAAAGCCCAGCCCCCGAAGCAAGCCTGCTGGAAGTCGCATCACTTCGTCCCCGCCGTGCCGGCGCGCGCCAGGAGGTCGCCGATCTCTTCACGCGCAGCACGGCACAAAGCGTCGGAGCTTGCGGACACAAACTTGGCGGTGGCAAAGGGCTGGCGCAGGCGCACCAGCCATTGGCCGGCGGGCAGGTGGCCGGCGTGCTGGCCAAACACGCCGCGTATCTGCCTTTTGAGCAAGCTGCGAGTGACAGCGCGCCGCGCATGCCGCTTGGGCACGACGCAGCCTATCCAGTGCCCGGACAGCGTGTCATCCACAGGCTGGGGACAGATCGGTGCAGGGGTTGTGGATAACTCGGAACAAACAGGCGCAGTGGTGGGCCGATGTGGCGGCGTTGGGCCCGCTGCCACGTGGTGGACAGCGAAGTGAGCACTGCGCGATCTTGCTGGCGTGGCCAGCGCGCGCTCGAAATCGGCCTTCTGCACGAGACGGCCGATCATCGCAGGGCGACGGGGTTGCGGCCGGGCGCGAGGCTCAGACGGCCAGACGTTTGCGGCCCTTGGCACGGCGCGCGTTGATCACGGCGCGGCCACCGCGGGTCTTCATGCGCACGAGGAAGCCGTGGGTGCGGGCGCGGCGGATCTTCGACGGCTGGTAGGTGCGCTTCATGGGTAAGCCTGGCTGTTCAAGAGTAAGGGGACGGGGTGCTTTGGCCGCGGCCGCAGATTCTGCTGGCTTTGGCGAGGCCCGGGAAACCCACGATTACAGCAAAAAAACCCTTTCCGGTCAAACACTTGCACCACAACACGCCACGAAACGCGGGGCTTGACGGCGGAACCAAATGTGTGGATAACTGCCATCCGCCTGCCGCGAAGAGCGCGGTTCCTGGCGGCTCCAAAGAAAAGATATCCACAAATGAGCCTTGACTTGTGGCAACGCGGTTGCGAGCGTCTCGCGGCCGAAATGCCTGAACACCAGTTCAATACCTGGATTCGCCCGCTGGCGGCCAGCAACGACCCCGACATACACACCAGCACGGGCAGTTCAGCGGCTGTCGATGTGGTGTCGGTGCGCGTGTCCAACCGCTTCAAGCTCGACTGGATCCGCACGCAGTACGCCAGCCAGATCGAGTCCGTCCTCACAGACCTGGCCGGCAAACCCATGCGGCTGGACCTCACCCTGGCCCCGCGCAGTGACAACACAAGCAGCTCTGCCCCGCGCGGCAGCAGCCAGGCCACCCCGTTGGCCGGTCATGCAGCGCAAGCGCTGAACCTGCGCGACCTGCCCGGCCCTGGCCCTGGCCCTGGCGCGACACCGCTCGTCCGCAGCCTGGCGCCGGCAGCTACCACGCACCGCCTGAATACCGCACTCACCTTCGACACGCTGGTTGCCGGCCGTGCCAACCAAATGGCACGCACCGCGGCGCTCCACGTGGCCGGGGCTCCAGGCGCGATGTACAACCCCTTGTTCATTTACGGCGGTGTCGGTCTGGGCAAGACGCACTTGGTACACGCCGTGGGCAATTCGCTGCTCAAGGACAACCCCAACGCGCGCGTGCTGTACCTGCACGCCGAGCAGTTCATCAGCGATGTTGTCAAGAACTACCAGCGCAAGACCTTCGACGAACTGAAGGCCAAGTACCACAGCCTGGACCTGCTGCTCATCGACGACGTGCAGTTCTTCGCCGGCAAGGAGCGCACGCAGGAAGAGTTTTTCAACGCCTTCGAGGCCCTGCTGGCCAAGCGCGCTCACATCATCATGACCAGCGATACCTACCCCAAGGGTTTGGTGGACATCGACGAGCGCCTGACCAGCCGCTTCGACGCCGGCTTGACGGTGGCCATTGAGCCGCCCGAGCTGGAGATGCGCGTGGCCATCCTGCTGGCCAAGGCGCGCGCCGAGGCCGCTGACATGCCCGAGGACGTGGCCTTTTTCATCGCCAAGAATGTGCGTGCCAACGTGCGTGAACTCGAAGGCGCGCTGCGCAAGGTGCTGGCCTACAGCCGCTTCAGCCACAAGGACGTGAACATCGCGCTGGCGCGCGAGGCGCTCAAAGACCTCCTGTCCATCCAGAACCGGCAGATTGGCGTCGAAAACATCCAGAAGACGGTGGCCGACTTCTACAAGATCAAGGTCGCCGACATGTACAGCAAGAAGCGCCCTGCGAGCATCGCCCGGCCGCGTCAGATAGCCATGTACCTGGCTAAAGACATGACCAAGAAGAGCCTGCCTGAGATCGGCGAACTCTTCGGCGGCCGCGATCACACGACCGTGCTGCATGCAGTGCGCAAGATTGGCGAAGAGCGCACCCGCAACCCTGAGCTCAACCAGCAACTGCACGTGCTTGAGCAAACCCTCAAGGGCTGATCGCGCTGTCTCTGCCCTGCCGCAAGCCGCTGCCCGAAGTCTGTGGACAAAGCTGGCACAAGCACCCTCTTATCCACCGATCACTCGCCGCGCCCCACCTTGTCCCCAAAACCGGGCGCCGGCACCGGCCCTGAACCCACAGGGTTCGCCTCCACCTAAGCCCTTGATGGAAAAGGCGAAAATAGGCTTGTCCCCAGAAGCACCTGTGCCCTACTACGACCACTACCTTTAAAAAGAAGAGGAAGACATGATTGTTCTCAAGGCAGCGCAAGCCGCAGTGCTCGGGGCATTGCAATCGGTGGCCGGCATCGTGGAGCGCAGGCACACCCTGCCCATCCTGGCCAACGTGCTGATGCGCAAGGAAGGCGACAGCATCGAGTTCACCACCAGCGACCTGGAGATCCAGGTGCGCACCCGTGCCGAGCTCGGTGGCGACAGCGGCAGCTTCAGCACCACTGTGGGCGCGCGCAAGCTCATCGACATCCTGCGCGCCCTTCCCAGCGACCAGGTCATCACGCTCACCTCGGCGCAAAACAAGCTCACGCTGCAAGGCGGAAAGAGCCGCTTCACGCTGCAGACGCTGCCCAGTGACGACTTCCCGCTGGTCAACGAGAGCGTGGACTTCGGCCCCACCTTCAGCGTGCCGCAGAAGACCCTGCGCGATCTGCTCAACCAGGTGCACTTCGCGATGGCGGTGCACGACATCCGCTACTACCTCAACGGCATCCTGTTCATTGCCGAAGGAAAGATGCTGACCCTGGTGGCGACCGACGGCCATCGCCTGGCCATGGCGCAAAGCACGCTGGACGCCGACGTGCCCAGCAAGCAAGAGGTCATCTTGCCGCGCAAGACCGTGCTGGAGCTGCAGCGCCTGCTCAAGGACGAAGAAACCGCCATCGAGATGCGCTTCGCCAACAACCAGGCCAAGTTTAGTTTCTCGGGCATGGAGTTCGTCACCAAGCTCGTCGAGGGCAAGTTTCCCGACTACAACCGCGTCATCCCCAAGAACCACAAGAACATCATCACCCTGGGCCGTGCGCCGCTGCTGGCCTGCTTGCAACGTGCGTCCATTCTCACCAGCGAAAAGTTCAAGAGCGTGCGCGTCAATGTCGAGCCTGGCGTGTTGCGTATCACCTGCAGCAATGCTGAGCAAGAAGAGGCCAAGGAAGAACTCGAGATCGACTACAGCGGTGACGCTATCGAGATCGGTTTCAACATCACCTACCTCATCGACGCACTGGCCAACATGAGCCAGGAAATGATCCGCCTGGAGTTGCAGGACAGCAGTGCCAGTGCACTGTTCACCATTCCCGAGCATGCCGGTTTCAAGTATGTGGTCATGCCGATGCGGATTTGAGCGGGCCCGCCGACCGGCCAATAGCGGCGGGCTCTGTGCCCGCCACCGCGTTTTAAGGGGGCCGTCAACCTGTGCCCCTTGAGAGAAAAGTGAAGCCCCCGATGTCCGAAGCCCCGAAGAACGATCCAAAGACCGACCCCAATCACGGCGTCACGCAACGTGAGGTGCCATCCGCCGACGGCCCGCAAGCCTCCACGGGTCACGAAGCTTCGGCCGCCTATGGCGAAGGCAGCATCCAGATCCTCGAAGGGCTGGAAGCCGTGCGCAAGCGCCCGGGCATGTACATCGGCGACACCTCCGACGGCACCGGCCTGCACCACCTGGTGTTCGAGGTCGTGGACAACTCCATCGACGAGGCCCTGGCCGGGCATTGCGATGACATCCTCGTCACCATCCACAGCGACAACAGTGTGAGCGTCATCGACAACGGCCGCGGTATCCCCACCGGCGTCAAGATGGACGACAAGCACGAGCCCAAGCGCAGCGCGGCCGAGATCGCGCTGACCGAACTGCATGCCGGTGGCAAGTTCAACCAGAACAGCTACAAGGTCAGCGGCGGCCTGCACGGTGTGGGCGTGAGCTGCGTCAACGCCCTGAGCAAGTGGCTGCGCCTGGTGGTGCGGCGCGACGGCAAGGTGCACGCCATTGACTTCAAGCGCGGCTTCACGCAAGACCGTGTGCTTGAAGTGCGCGAGGGCTTCGAAACCAGCCCGATGAAGATCACCGGCGACACCGAAAAGCGCGGCACCGAGGTGCACTTCCTGCCTGACGAGACCATCTTCACCAACATCGACTTCCACTACGACGTGCTGGCCAAACGCCTGCGCGAGCTGAGTTTTCTGAACAACGGCGTGAAGATCCGCCTGGTCGACGAGCGCAATGGCAAGGAAGACAACTTCGCTTTTGCCGGCGGCGTGAAGGGTTTCGTGCAGTTCATCAACCAGGGCAAGAAGGTGCTGCATCCCAACGTGTTCCATGCCGCGGGCGACAAGCTCAGCGACCAGGGCACCAACATCGGTGTCGAAGTGGCCATGCAGTGGAACGATGGCTATGCCGAGAACGTGCTGTGCTTCACCAACAACATTCCGCAGCGCGACGGCGGCACGCATCTGACGGGTCTGCGCGCGGCGATGACACGCGTCATCAACAAGTACATCGACGACACGGACATCGCCAAAAAGGCCAAGGTCGAAGTGGCTGGTGACGACATGCGCGAAGGGCTGGCCTGCGTGGTCAGCGTGAAGGTGCCCGAGCCGAAATTTTCAAGCCAGACCAAGGACAAACTGGTGAGCAGTGAAGTGCGCGGGCCGGTGGAAGAGATCGTCAGCAAGCTGCTCAACGACTGGCTGCAAGAAAACCCCGTCGACGCCAAGATCATCTGCGGCAAGATCGTCGACGCCGCGCGCGCCCGCGAGGCTGCTCGCAAGGCGCGCGAGATGACGCGCCGCAAAGGCGTGCTCGATGGCATGGGCCTGCCCGGCAAGCTGGCCGACTGCCAGGAGAAGGACCCGGCGCTGTGCGAGATCTACATCGTCGAGGGCGACAGCGCCGGCGGCAGCGCCAAGCAAGGGCGCGACCGCAAGTTCCAGGCGATCCTGCCGCTGCGCGGCAAGATTTTGAACGTCGAACGTGCGCGCTATGAGCGGCTTCTGTCCAGCGACAGCATCGTCACGCTGATCACCGCTTTGGGCACCGGCATTGGCAGCGAAGACTTCAACGTCGACAAGCTGCGCTACCACCGCATCATCATCATGACCGACGCCGACGTGGACGGCGCACACATTCGCACCCTGCTGCTGACCTTTTTCTACCGCCAGATGCCGGCACTGGTGGAGCGTGGTCACATCTACATCGCGCAGCCGCCGCTGTACAAGGTCAAGCACGGCAAGCACGAGCAGTACCTGAAGGACGGCGGCGAGCTCGACGCCTTTTTGCTGAAGGTGGCCCTGGACGGCGCAGCCGTCCTTCCCGATGGCAATGGGGCTGTGGGGTCGTCCGACGGCCTGCCCGAGGGCGTGGCTGACGCCGCGCGTCCGCCACTGCAAGGCAGCGCGCTGGAGAGCCTGGCACGCACCTACATGCTGGCCAACCGCGTGGTCGAGCGGCTGGGCAACTGGATGGACCTGGACGCGCTGCGCGCCATTGCCAACGGCCTGCGGCTGGGCCTGGACAGCGCCGCCAGTGCCGAGGCCGGCGCCATGGCGCTGCAGGGCGCGCTGATCGACGCCGAGGTGAGTGCCGAGTTCGACGCCCGCACCGACAAGCACTTGCTGCGCATCAGCCGCCGCCACCACGGCAACATCAAGAGCAGCGTCATCACGCAAGACTTCGTGCACGGCGCCGACTACGCCGCCTTGCAGGAGGCCGGCCTCACCTTCAAGGGCTTGCTCGGTGCTGATGCCGTGGTGCGCCGCGGCGAGGGCGAGCGTATGAAGGAGCAAAAGGTGCTCGACTTCCGCGTCGCCATGGCCTGGCTGCTGGGCCAGGCTGAAAACGCGGTTGGCCGCCAGCGCTACAAGGGGCTGGGCGAGATGAACCCCTCGCAGCTGTGGGAAACGACGATGGACCCCACCGTTCGCCGGCTGCTGAAGGTGCAGATCGACGACGCGATCGAGGCCGACCGGGTGTTCACCATGCTCATGGGCGACGAGGTCGAGCCGCGGCGCAACTTCATCGAGAGCAACGCGCTGCGGGCGGCGAACATCGACGTCTGACGGCTTCTGCTGAGTTGCCTGCGCTCGACAACGGCCTTCAGGCAACGTTACCTCGCTGGCCGAGCTGTGCTGTCGAACCAAGCCACGAGGGCTGATGCAATCGGCGCATGCAATCGGCGCATGCAATCGGCACATGCGATCTGCCCAGACCAATCTCGATCGGGCGACTCAGCCTCCGATGATCACCGTGGGGCAGCCCATGACCATGCTGCCGCCGTGCGCAGTGGTGTCCCCCACGCGGGCCGCAGGCCGCCCGTTGATCATCACGGTGGCCGAGCCTTTGACGATGACGTCGGGCGGCCCCACGCACACAGCGTTGTCACCCAGCACAGCGGCCGGCAGGCTGCCGATGAGCACCGTGGGCGTGCCCGGGCCGATCACCGGCCCGCCCACATGCGGCATCGGCGACAGGCCCGGTGTGACCATCGGGCAGGCGTGCATGTCGGTGAGGCGGGCGGCGGGCGGCATGGTGTGCTGCGACAGCCGGGTCAGTTGATCATCACCATGGCGCCCTTGACCACCGTCTGCCCGGCTGCCGACAACTCGGCCCTGGCATGGCCTTTGGCCGTGAACGCCACCTGCGCCTCACAGCTGACATTCAACCCGGCGCCCTTGACGTCGGCCTTGGAGACGATGCTGATGGTGTCGACGGCATCGAGCGTGATGCCGCCCTTGGCGTTGAGCTTGATGTCTTTGGGGCTGTCGAGCGTGATTCCGCTGGGGTTGAGCTCGACCTTGTTGTCGTTTTGGTCGTGAAGCAGGATGGACCGGCCGTCGTCGCTGATCACAACCCTGTTGTTGGCCGGCGTGGTGATGGTGATGGTTTTCATGTCTTCATCGAACTCGATCTTCGACTTGCAGCGCGTGACGAGGGCCTTGGTGTTGTTCTCGGCCGCAATTGCATAGGGGGGCACCCGTTTGCTGCTGTACAGGCTGCCCAAGATCACCGGGTGCGACGGGTCGTTGTTGAAGTAGCCCAGCACGACCTCGTCGCCCACTTCGGGCAGGAAGAATGCGCCGAAGCCATTGGAGCCCTGGAACTGCAGCAGTCGCGCCCACACGCCCTTGGCTTCGGCTTGCATCACCGGAACTTCCACCTGAATGCGCTGCTCGCCCTCGGGATCACCGTCGAGTCTGAGCACCACGCCGACTTGAAGGCCCTCCACGGCCGGCAGCAGGCCGGCGGCGCTTGCTGCGGTGGCGTTGGCCTGCTCGGTGGACGACGGCGGCGACATGCCGAACTGCACCTCGGTGACCCAGACGCCGTCGACGATGTGGTGGGTGACGCCGCTTGCGAACACCTTGCCGCTGAAACGTGTGCCCACGCCCTTGAGTTCAATGATGCAGCCCGGCACGGCCTTGGCATGGCCCTGAAAGCTCATGCGGCCCGAGATGCGTGCCAGACCCGACTTGAGTTGATGCGCCTGGGCCCACCGGGTGAGCGCCTCTTTGGCGGCGGGGGCCCCGGTCTGCAGGCGGTAGGAGGCCAGGCCGATCACCTTGGCGAGCGTGGCCGAGTCGAGGTCGCCTTGTGCATTCAGCCAGGCGGGGCCAGCGTCGTTGCCGACCGCCGCAGCCTGCGTCTTCATGTCCCAGGACACGGCCTTGACCGATGCGTACTGGGTGCGTGCGTCGAGTTCGGCGTGAAACTCCCTCAGGTCCTGGCCGTAGGTGACCTCAAGCACGGGTGACGCACTGGTGGCAGGGGCCTTCACCGCCAAGCGGCCATGGGTTGCGATCACCAGCAGGCCATTGGCATCGGCCCGCGCGAGCATGAAGTCCCAATCGCTGCAGCAGTACTGCACCAGCGCCGTGTGCCGCACCGTGGTGGTTTCCACGTCGGCGGTGAGTCCGGCATTTTCAATCAGCGTGCCGATGACATCGCTGTCGAGTTGGTCGATGAAGTTGGCGTTCTTGCGGCCGACCGTCATCTTGACTGCCTTGTCGAGGCACTCGACCACCAGACGGGAACAGTTCTGGCCGGTGATCTGCACCGCGAGCTTGATCACGATGCCTTCGAACAGGGTCTCTTCGTCATCGTCATAGCCGGCATTGATCTTGATCGCCGTGCCGGGCTTGAAGCTGTCAGAGTCGCTGATCGGAAACTGCCCGCTCGGCATAGCGCCGTCGGCGATCACCAGCCGCGCTGTCGGAATCTGGTTGATGGCGCGGGTGACGGTCACCGAGATGATGGCCACAGATTGGGGCAGCGCGGTGCCCTCGGCGAACAAACTTACCCGGACGACGCCGTGGGCATGCAGTTCGGGAGAGTCGGCCATGGTTGCTTTCTGTGTTGACGGCAGTCAAAGGAGCTTACCGCGCGGCGAGAGGCGGCGACAGAGGCGGCGACAGTCGCAGCCCGCTTCGCTGTCTTGGGCGGTGACACTGGCCGCCGAACTACTTCTTCGGGCTCGGCACGTGCTGGTCAAACAGCAGTGGGTTGCCATCGGGGTCGGCGACCACGAAATGTGCGGGGCCTTGTGTGGTTTCGTCAGCCTCGACAGCCATGGTGAGCCCGCGCGCCTTGAGCGTGCGCTGCAGTTCGCGCACATCCTGAAAGCGTTCCAGCGCCGTGCCTTCCTGTGACCAGCCGGGGTTGAAGGTCATCAGGTTTTTCGGGAACATGCCCTGGAACAGACCGACCTTGCTGCTGCCGTTTTGCAGAATGATCCAGTTCTGTTCGAGCTTGCCGGCGACGGGCTTGAAGCCGAGCTTTTCGTAGAAGGCCAGGGACGCCTTGATGTCCTTGACGGCAAGGCTGACAGAGAAGTTGCCGAGCTCCATTCTTTTGCTTTCCTGGGCAAAGGTGATGGGCACGAAGGCCGCAGCGGCCAGCGCGAAGAGACAATGGATGGGTTTCATGCGGGCTCAAGGTTGAAGTGAAGCCGCGACGATGCCCGAAGTCCTCACGCCCGGCTTGGCAAATCTTGCGAACGGCTCCACCGACTGCCTGAGCCGCATCAAGCGCGCGATCGACTCGATCGTGCAGAACCCTGCCCAGCCGCTGTCGCTGCGTGCGGTGACCGAAGTGTCCGACTTCGCGCTCAGTGTCGAGCAGCACTTCGGCCAGGCGCCGCGGCGGTACAGCGCGAAACGCTGGGCTGCGGCGTGGGTTATGCGCCGCCCGGACTACACCCGGTGCCAGTCGGCCAACGAACTCATATCCCCGTCCCAGCCCGACAGCGGTGCTGCAAGCCGCTGGCCCAGCGCGCTGACGTTGAGTCGAAACATCAGCGGGATCAAGTAGCCGTCACCACAGACGAGGTCGTTCATGCGG
>JANOLY010000571.1:0-5095 GCA_031420055.1 Burkholderiales bacterium
GCCGAGCCCAACGGCCGCCGCCGCATCCTGGCCGCGCCCAACGACCCGCTGTATGTCGCCACCGCGCTGGGCGTGCGCCCCAGCGGCCCGGACAGCGGCCAGTGGTACCTGCGTGCGCCGACCGCCGCCGTGGTGTCGGCCATCGACATCGAAACCGCCTGGCTGCGTACCCAGGGCAGCGCCAGCGTGGTGGTGGCGGTGCTGGACACCGGTGTGCGCTTCGACCACCCCGACCTCGGCCGTGCCGCCACCGGCGGGCGGCTGTTGCCGGGCTACGACTTTGTCAGCAACAACACCGTGGCCAACGACAACCAGCCCGGCCGCGACGACGACGCGAGCGACCCCGGCGATTGGGTCAGCAGCGCCGAGGCCGGCCGCGGCACTTTCAGCGGCTGCAGTGCCTCCAACAGCAGCTGGCACGGCACGCGCACGGCCAGCCTGGTGGGTGCTGCCACCAACAACGGCCTGGGCATGGCCGGCGCGGCGCCAGGGGTGTCGGTGCTGCCGGTGCGGGTGCTGGGCAAGTGCTTTGGCACCGATGCCGACATCCAGGCCGGCATGTTGTGGGCGGCGGGCATTGGCGTGCCTGGCGTTCCCGACAATCCCAACCCCGCGCGGGTGCTGAACATGAGCCTGGGCGCAAGCGGCAACTGCACGGCCGCGTACCAGAGTGTGGTCGACCAGGTGCTGGCGCGAGGCACGGTCATCGTGGCCGCTGCCGGCAACAGCGCCGGGGGGCCGGTCGGCACGCCGGGCAATTGCCGTGGCGTGATTGCCGTGCTGGCCTTGCGCCATGCCGGCACCAAGGTGGGATTTTCCGACCTGGGCGCCGAGATCACGATCGCCGCGCCGGGCGGTAACTGCATCAACATCACGGCTGGCTCGCCCTGCCTGTATCCGATCCTGGCGGCCGGCAACACCGGCACCACCACGCCGGTGGCGGCCGATGCCTTCTGGACCGACAGCTTTCGCATCTCGGTGGGCACCAGTTTTTCGTCGCCGCTGGTCGCCGGCACGGTGGGCTTGATGTTTTCGTCCCAGCCGGCGCTGACGCCGACCCAAGTGCGCAGTGCGCTGCAGGCCACGGCGCGGCCGTTCCCGACCACGGGCGGTGACAACGGCCCTGACGACCCCAGCCCGGTGCTGCAGTGCAACGCGCCCAACGCCAGCGTGCAGCAGTTGCAGTGCTACTGCAACACCACCTACTGCGGCGCGGGCATGCTGGACGCCGGCGCGGCCGTGGCGGCCGTTTCCGGGCCGGTGGCGCGCATCGACGTGAGCCCGGCCGCACCCGTGCCCGGCACGGCCGTGCAGTTGTCGGGCAACGGCAGTTCGGTGGGCAGTGGCCGCAGCATCGTGGCCTGGAACTGGGCGCTGGTGGACGGCGGCGGCATCGCCAGCGCCTTCAGCTCCGCCACCAACGCGGCCACCGCGTCGCTCACGCCCACGGCCGCCGGTTCGCTGGTGGTGCGTCTGACGGTCACCGACGACCTGGGCGCTGCTGCCAGCATCAACCAGACGGTCACGGTGGCAGCGGCGGAGCCGCCGGTGGTTGTGCCGCCGGCCGCGGCCGGGGGTGGCGGCGGCGGTGGTGGTGCGGTCACCCTGCCCTGGATGCTGCTGCTGGTGCTGGCCACCGCACTGGTGTGGCGGCAGCCCCAGGCGCCCGCTGCAGCGCTCAGGGGCCGGGTTCGCAGGGGTTGAGGCCCGCGGCCTGGCTGGCTGAAGACAGCGCCCCAGACGCTGCTGAAGCCACGCCACGCACGTCGGGTGGCGCGGCAACCGGTGGGCACTTGGCCCTTCTTTCGGCTGCAGCCAGCCCCGCACTGGCGGCGGCCGGTGCCAGCACGGTGACGCGCTCGGGCGCCACCTGGGCCGCGAGCCGGGCGGGTTCCCGTTCGCCGGCACCTGGGGCTGGCCAGGCCGGAACGAACCAGCCGCGGGCCCAGCCAAAGAACACCAGGTTGGCCAGCAGCAGCGCGGCCAGCAGGGCTCTCAGCATGCGGCCGCCGTGCCGGCGCGCGGCTGCCGCGTCATGCTGCGTCTCCGGTCGGCTGAAGGCGCACGCTGACTTCGCCGCTGACGATGGTGTGCAGCACACCGGCCCGCACACGCAGCCCGCCGTGCTCGTCCACGCCCTCGGCCACGCCGCTGGGCACACCCGCCGCGGTGGTGGTGACGGCCTGGCCGGCCAGCAGGTCGCGCCGCGCATAGGCCGCCACCAAGGGCGCGAACCCGAGCTGCTGGAACCTGAGCAAGGCGCGCACCAGGGGCTCGGCCACCGCAGCCAGGACGGCCGGCGCGCTGGTGTCGGGGGCTATCTCGCGCAGGCAGGCCGAGCCGGCGCTGGGCCCGTGCTCGGGCTGTGGCAGCACGTTCAGCCCCACCCCCACCACGCACAGGCGCTGCTCGCCCACGCTGATGGTCTCGATCAGGATGCCGCCGAGTTTGCGCCCGGCGCCGGTGCCGTCCATCAGCCACAGGTCGTTGGGCCACTTCAGGCCGATGCGCGGCGGCGTGTCGGCGGCGGGCTCCAGCGCGTCGGCCAAGGCCAGGCCGACGGCCAACGACAGGCCCGACCAATCGCGCGGTGCCAGCGTCAAGGCCAGCGAAAAAGTCAGTGAGGCGCCGGCGCTGGCGTGCCAGCCACGGCCCAGGCGGCCGCGGCCGTCGGTCTGGTGCTCGGCCACCAGCAAGCAGGGCTGCACACCGTCGGCGCGGCGGCCCAGCGGCGTGGCTGTCTGCGCGGGCAGGGCGTCAAGCTCACCGGGCCGGCTGATGCGCCCGTCGCGCAGGCCGCTGGCGCGGCGCGCGCGTTCGAGCAAGCGGGTGTTGGTCGAATCGGCCCGCGCCACCACTTCCACGCTCAGCCCGGGCAGCAGGGGCTCCAGGCACTGCCAAAGCGCCTCGGCGCCCCAGTGCAGGTGTTGGCCGGACGGCAGGCTGGACATGCCCGCCTAGCGCTTGCGTGCCAGCATGGTGCGCCGGCAGTTCGGGCTGCCGCAGCGGCATTCGTACTGCTTCTTCAGCTTCGGTGTGTAGCGCTCGGCTATCACCAGGCCGTAGTCGTAGAAGAGTTCTTCGCCGGGCAGCAGGTCGCGCAGGGCATCAATGAAGACACGCTCGCCGGTCTGGTCGGCCACGCAATTGGGGTCGCAGGCGTGGTTGATCCAGCGCGCGGCGTTGCCGCCGACGGCGGCGTCGATAACCTGGCCGCCGTCGATGGTGAAGAAAAAGGTGTGGTTGGGGTCGCTCGGATCATGGGGGTGGCGGCGCAGGGCTTCGTCCCAGGCAATGATCTCGCCGGTATATTCGACGAGACGGCTCCCCGCTTTGATGGGGCGCAGCGCGAAGACCCCCTTGCCATGAACGCCACTCAAGCGGACCTGGATGCGGCGATGATCGGTCGGTGATGCGGGGCGGGTGGCTTGCGCGGTCTTGGCCATTCGGTACATTGAAATCATGGGCGCGCGCGTGGGTGCATGTGCGCGCGAGACGACGGCGATTGTAGGCACGGCCCGTCAGCGCAACTCGCGCGGCGGGCCCCAAAAGGAAGCATGAGCAAGACCATCATCATTGCGGAAAAACCCAGCGTGGCGCAGGACATCGTGCGCGCACTGACCCCCGTGGCAGGCAAGTTCGAGAAACTGGCCGACCACTTCGAGAACGACCAGTATGTGGTGACGTCGGCCGTGGGCCACCTGGTGGAGATCAAGGCACCGGAGGAGTTCGACGTCAAGCGCGGCAAGTGGAGCTTTGCCAATTTGCCTGTCGTGCCGCCGCATTTCGACCTGGCGCCCATCGACAAGGCCAAGAGCCGGCTGATGGCCGTCGTGAAGCTGGTCAAGCGCAAGGACGTGACCGCGCTCATCAACGCCTGCGACGCCGGGCGCGAGGGCGAACTGATCTTCAGGTTGATCGTGCAGTACGCGCAGAACACCGAGAAGAAGCCGACCATCAAGCCCGTCAGCCGGCTGTGGCTGCAAAGCATGACGCCACAGGCCATACGCGACGGTTTTGCCAACCTGCGCAGCGACGCGCAGATGCTGGGCCTGGCCGACGCCGCGCGCAGCCGCAGCGAGGCCGACTGGCTGGTGGGCATCAACGGCACGCGCGCCATGACGGCCTTCAACAGCCGTGATGGCGGCTTCTTCCTCACCACCGTGGGCCGGGTGCAGACACCCACGCTGTCCATCATGGTCGAGCGCGAGGAAAAGATCCGCAAGCACGTCTCGCGCGCTTACTGGGAGGTCAAGGCGACGTTCGATGCGCAGGCCGGGCAGTACGACGGCAAGTGGTTCGACCCGGCCTTCAAAAGGAACCCCGACGACGCCGAGTTGCGCGCCGACCGCTTGTGGACCGCCGCCGACGCGCAAGCCATCGCCCAGGCCTGCCAGGGCCAGCCGGCCAGCGTGAGCGAAGAAGCCAAGCCGAGCACCCAGGCCAGCCCGCTGCTGTACGACCTGACGACCTTGCAGCGCGAAGCCAATTCGCGCTTTGGTTTCAGTGCCAAGACCACGCTGTCGCTGGCCCAGGCGCTGTACGAAAAGAACAAGGTGCTGACGTATCCGCGTACGGATTCACGCGCCCTGCCCGAAGACTACGTGGCCACGGTGAAAGAAACCTTCGCCATGATCGGCAAAGCCGACCTGCCCGGCCCCCTGCGAGAGTTGGCTCAGCACGCCCGCAAGGGCCTGGCCGAGGGCTATGTGAAGCCCACCAAACGGGTCTTCGACAACACCAAGGTGTCGGACCACTTCGCCATCATCCCCACGCTGCAAGCCCCCACCAGCCTGAGCGAGATCGAGGCCAAGATCTACGACATGGTGGTCAAGCGCTTCCTGGCGGTGTTCTACCCGTCGGCCGAGTTCATGGTCACCACGCGCATCAGCAAGGTGGCCGCGGGTGCCGGGGCGGGGGGTACAACGCACCACTTCCAGACCAACGGCAAGGTGCTGGTCAAGGCCGGCTGGCTGGCCGTGTACGGCAAGGAAGCCCAGGAAGGGGCTGACAGTGGCGCCAACCTGGTGGCGGTGGCCGCTGGCGAGATGGTGGGCGCAGAAAACGTCGACGTGGCCGCACTCAAGACCAAGCC
>JANOLY010000572.1:0-2137 GCA_031420055.1 Burkholderiales bacterium
ACTGATGGCCGTGCACGCCGCAACGCACTTGTTAGCCTGGCGCCACCCCCAGGCCCGTGGCGCGGCGGGGCGTTGCATCGGGCAGACCGATCTGACGGTGGACCTGCGCAAGGCCAAACGTCTGGCCCACCGCATCCGCAGCGTGGCACGCCGCGAACAATTGCCACACGAGGTGACGGTGTCCGCGCTGCGCCGCGCCCGCGAGGTGGGGCGCTGGCTGGCACGCTGGGGCTGGCAGGTGCATGTCGATGCGCGCTTGAACGAGTTGGATTTCGGAGCCTGGGACGGCCTGCCCTGGAGCGCCATCGCGTGGAGCGGGGTCCAGGCCTGGCAGGACGAGCTGCTGCACCACGCCCCAGGCGGCGGTGAATCGCTGGCCGCGCTGGCCGCACGGGTGCGCTCGTTCCTGGCCGAACCGGCGCCGGCCATGCGCCTGGTCGTCACGCACGGCGGCTGGCTCAACGCCTGGCTGCATGTGCCGGCCGGTACCACGGCCCTGGCCGCCACGGACTGGCCGCCCGCGCCGCCGCACATGAGCCTGGTGCGCGGCGCCGCGCAGCCCCGCGCCACCAAGCACGCGGCACTTCGGCCCGCCGCCATGTCGATCTGTCGTGCTGTGCGGCCACCTCGTCGCAAGTCGGTGGTGGCGTGGGTCGCAGATGCCGATCATTCATTCATCGCAACACTCTTTCCACCAAGGAGTCCACCATGAACAAGTCCTTCTTCGAGCGCGCCGTGTCACTGTCGCTTTCGGCGTTCTTCACGGTGACCATGCTGGCGGGCATCGGTGTGCTGGCCGACACGTCGGCAACGGCTGCGCAGATGGCCGGCCACAGCACGCCAGCGCCCCGCGCCTGAGTCAGCGATGAAAGCACTGCTGGTGTTCATCGCCTGGTGCGCGCTGTTCGTGCTGTGCTGGCCGGTGGCGCTGCTGGCCTTGGTTTTGTGGCCCCTGGTGTGGCTGATCTCGCTGCCGTTCAGGCTGGTCGGCATCACGCTGGAGGCGGCCTTCGCCTTGCTGCGCGCGCTGCTGTTCCTGCCAGCCCGTCTGTTGGGGCACAAGCCCTGAGCCCAGCGCAGGGCGCCAAAGCAACTGCCATCCGTGGCCAAGTGCTGCTTGCGCAAGGCGAAGCAGTCATTGCAGCCTGCGCCACCTTGCTGCGACATGCCAGGCTGCCCCAGGCGACAAAGATTACCGAGCGCGGCGTCGACCCGGTGTGACGGAAACGCAGCAAGCCAAACTTGGCTTTCTCGCTCAGCTTGCCGGGGCGCACGCCATCGGCGACAGCCTTCCGGCAACTCAACGCCTTCGGCCGACTGGTGCTGTCGACCCAGTCCAGTCACCCACCGTTCAGCGCCGAAGCTGCCGTTCGCCCCGGTCTGGGGTACCGCCGCGCTCGCCGCCTGTCGCAGCGCCAGGGTCGATGCAGCGCGCACAGGTGTCAGTTTTCTTTACACCCTGAACCTCATGGAAAACGCCGAACCGCGCCAACTCCTTGTTTCTTCTACATTTTTGACAGATTCTGGGGGGGGGCTCGAAAATTGCTCCTGACTTTTCGACATCTCAACCCCATGGAGGAGTAGCGCTTCATGAAAAGTCTGAAAACCTGGGCGGCCGCGGCCGCCATGTTGGCCTTGACCGGCGCGGCGCAGGCCGCCTTGGTCAACCGCGGCGGCGGCATGATCTACGACACCACGCTGAACATCACCTGGCTGGCAGACTGGAATTACGCCAGGACCAGTGGCTTTGATGCCGACGGCTTTATGTTCTGGACGAACGCCAATAACTGGGCCAACAACCTGGTCTATGGCGGCTTCGATGACTGGCGGCTGCCGACCTCGCTCAACGCCAACGGCACCGGCCCCTGCGGCCCAGCTTATAACTGCGCAGGCAGCGAGATGGGCCACATGTACTACAACAACTGGGGCGCCCTGGCAGGCTTCGGCTTTTGGTCGGGGACGAACGCGGCCAACCTGGCGTTGTTCAGCAACGTGCAGTCCCGCTCCTACCGGTCCGGTACGGAGTACGCGCCGAATCCTGACGGCGCGTGGCACTTCAGCACCTCCAATGGCAACCAGAGCAACGGCGACAAGGGCAATTCGTTGTATGCCGTGGCTGTGCGCCCCGGCGATGTGG
>JANOLY010000573.1:0-10108 GCA_031420055.1 Burkholderiales bacterium
AGGCGCGCGGGCTGGACGCCACGCCGCCCATGCAAGCGCGCCTGGCCAAGGCCGGTGACATGCGCGCCGTCGAGATCCTGGCCATCATCTTGCGCGACGAGATCGGCCATGTGGCCGTGGGCAACCGCTGGTACCGCTGGCTGTGCATGCGCGACGGCCTGGACCCCGTCGGCCACTACGCGGTACTCGCCGCACGCCACGGCGCGCCGCGGCCCCGGGCGCCTTTCAACGTCGAGGCTCGGCTGCAGGCCGGCTTCAGCAACGAAGAGATCGCCGCGCTGGGAAGTGCCTGAGCGCAGCGCCTCGGGGTGTGCCTCGGGGTGTGTGCCTCGGGGTGCAGCGCAGGATTACACTGCCCCACTTTTTCTGGGGGATCTTTGCGATGACACACCTGAGCACCCGCCGATTCATTCAACTCGCCGCGCTGGCCACCGCTGGATTGCTCTTGACCGCTTGCGGCAAGAAGGAAACGCCGCCTGCGCCCACGGCCGCCCCCGTCGCGTCGGCCCCTGCACCGGCCAAGGTGTATGTGGTGGGCACCGATGCCGCCTACGCGCCCTTCGAGAGCCAGAACGAAAAGGGCGAGATCGTCGGCTTTGACATCGATGTGGCCAAGGCCATCGCCGCCAAGGCCGGCATCGAGGTGAAGTTTGTCAACACGCCCTGGGAAGGCATCTTCGCTGCGCTGGCCCAGGGTGACCGCGACATGATCGTGTCGGCCGTGACCGGCACCGACGAGCGCAAGCAGACCATGGACTTCAGCGACCCGTATTTCGACGCGTACCAGCTGATCGCCGTCAGGGACAACAGCAAGGTGGCCAAGTTCGCCGACCTGAAGAAGCTGAAGGTGGGCGTGCAGACCGGCACCACCGGCGACGACGCCGTGACCAAGCTGCTGGGCAAGACCAGCACCAACATCAAGCGCTTCGAGTCAACGCCGCTGGCGCTGAAGGAGCTGGAATCCGGCGGTGTCGATGCCGTGGTGGCCGACAACGGCGTGATCATCCATTACGTGGCCAACAACCCGGGCGGCAAGTTCAAATCCGTGTCTGACAAGGATTTCCCGCCTGAGCCCTACAGCATTGCCGTGAAGAAGGGCAACGCCGAACTGCTGGCCAAGCTGAACATGGGCCTGGCCGCGATCAAGGCCGACGGCACTTACAACAAGATTTACGCCCAGTACTTCGGTGCACCGCCGGCTGCGGCCGCACCGGCCGCCGCCGCGTCCAAGTAGACCGACGACAACGGCCATGGATCTTCGCTGGGAGATCCTCGCCGGCTACGGCCCGCTGTTTGTAAGCGGGCTGCTGATGACCATCCAGCTCACCTTGGTGGCGATCAGCGTGGGGCTGGTGCTGGGGGCCGTGTTCGGGCTGATCAGCACCTCGAACGACGCACCGCGCCCCAGCACGCTGGCCGGCAGGTTGCTGCTGCAACTGGCCCGTGCGCTGACCGTGGCCTACGTCACCTTCTTTCGCGGCACGCCGCTGTTCGTGCAGATCCTGCTGGTGCACTTTGCGCTGATGCCTGCACTGGTGCACCCCGACACCGGCCTGCTGCTGAGCGGCGAGAGTGCGCGCCTGTTCCGCCAGGAACACGGCGCCTTCCTGTCCGGCTGCGTGGCTTTGTCGCTCAACGCCGGGGCCTACATCAGCGAGATCTTCCGCGCCGGCATCCAGAGCATCCACCGCGGCCAGACCCAGGCCGCCTACAGCGTAGGCCTGAGCCACACCCAGGCGATGCGCTTCATCGTGCTGCCGCAAGCCTTCAGGCGCATGGTGCCGGCGCTGGTGAACGAGGGCATCAGCCTGATCAAGGACTCGTCGCTGGTCTCGGCCATCGGCCTGGCCGAGCTGGCGCTGGCGGCACGCACCGTGGCCGGCGCGTATTCACGCTACTGGGAACCCTATCTGGCCATCTCGGCGGTGTACCTGGTGCTGACCTTGACGCTGTCGCTGCTGGCCCGGCGCCTGGAAGCGCCGGCCCATCTGCGCGGCAGGTAGCGCCGCGGCCGAGCCCGACTGTTGCGCGGATGCTGCGCCGCAATGCAGTTTCCGGCCTGCTGACAACCCTTGCGCGGGTTTTCACGGGTACGGACCGTAAACTTCTCACGCTGAGCAGAAGGGACTCCCCCTCGTCTGCCACGACTCTTTTGCCAATCACCAAGTGAGGATCCACATGAACCGTCATCTCATCGTCGCCGCCATTTCCGTGCTGGCCGCTGGCAGCGCCCTGGCGCAGAGCAGCGTCACCATCTACGGTCGCCTGAACCTGTCTGCCGAGCAGCAAAAGAACGTCAACGCCGTCGGCACCCAGAGCGTGCTGCAAAACAGCGCCTCGCGCATCGGCTTCAAGGGGACTGAAGACCTCGGTGGTGGTCTGAAGGCCGGCTTCCAGATCGAGCATGGCTTCAATGCCGACACCGGCACGGCCGGCGCGTCGTTCTGGGGCCGCCAGAGTGAAGTCAACCTGTCGGGCGCCTTCGGCATGATCCGCCTGGGCAACTTCATCAGCGAAGCCTATTTCGCCACGACTGACTACATCAGCATGCACAACCACGACACCGGCACGTCGGAAGACAAGCTCTACGCCTACGTGGGTCGCAACACCAACAAGATCGCCTACCGCACGCCCGAGCTGGTCAAGGGCCTGACGCTTGAAGGCGCCGTCAGCGCTGGCGAAGGCGGCGGACGCGTCAAGTCCTACGACTGGGCTGCCAATTGGAACCTGGGCGCGCTGCAACTGGGTGCCGGCTACGAAAAGAACGGCAGCGCCAAGCAGTTCGCCGTGCGCGCGCTGTACGAAATGGGCCCGGTGGTTCTGGGTGCCTACTTCCAGGACGACACCAACGGCTACGGCGCCGGTCTGGGCAGCCGCAAGAGCTACCGCGTCTCGGCCGCCTACAACGTGGGCAAGTCCGAGTTCCACCTGAACTACGGCATGGCCGACGACTACAGCAAGCGCGCCAACAGCGACGCCAGCCAGTGGACCGCGGGCTACAACTACAACCTGAGCAAGCGCACCAAGGTCTACGCGTTCTACACCGCCGTCGACAACGGCGCCGGTCTGAGCTACTTCGGCGCCACCAATTCGCGTGGTCAGGTGCTGGACTCCAACATCCTGGCTGTGGGCGTTCGCCACAACTTCTGATCGAGGCGGGCCCGCGGGCTCGTTCTTCAGTCGAAAGGCCGGTCGCGAGACCGGCTTTTTTGTTTCAGCCGCGCGGATGGTGCTGGGCGTGCAGCGCACGCAGCCGCTCACGCGCCACGTGGGTGTAGATCGTGGTAGTGCCGATGTCGGCGTGGCCCAGCAGCATCTGCACCGCGCGCAGGTCGGCGCCGTGGTTGAGCAAGTGCGTGGCGAAGGCATGGCGCAGGGTGTGCGGCGACAGCGGCGCGGTGATGCCGGCAGCCAAGGCGTGGCGCTTGACGATCTTCCAGAACATCTGCCGCGTCATCGCAGCGCCACGCACCGTCAAGAACAAGTCGGCGCTGGCATCGCGCTTGAGCAGCCCCGGCCGCGCTTGCGCCAGGTAGCGGCGCAGCCATTCGTGCGCTTCGGCGCCAAAGGGCACCAGCCGTTCGCGCGAGCCCTTGCCCATCACGCGCAACACCCCCTGGTCCAGGCTCAGCTGCACGGTCTTGAGCAGCACCAGCTCGCTCACGCGCAAGCCGCTGGCGTAAATCAGCTCCAGCATCGCGCGGTCACGCAGGCCCAGCGGCATGGTCGTGTCCGGTGCCGCCAGCAAGGCTTCAACCTGGGCCTCGGACAGCGTCTTGGGCACGCGCAGCGCTTGGCGGGCGGAGTCCAGCTTCAGCGTCGGGTCGGCCACCAGATGCCGTTCACGCACGGCCCAGCGGAAGTAGCGCTTGAACACACTCAGGCGCCGGTTGGTGGTGGTGGCTTTGCTGGTGGCGTGGCGCTGCGCCATGAAGGCCAGCAGGTCGGTTTGGTGGCTGTCGTCAAGCACCCGCGCGTGCTCGGCCTGCAACCAGGCGGCGTACAGCGTCAGGTCGCGCCGGTAGGCGGCCAGCGTCAGCGGGGCCAAGCCGTCTTCGAGCCACAAGGCGTCGATGAAGCGGTCTATCGCTTCGGCACTGGAACGGGTTGCAGCCACGCGCCGTTCAGTTAAAAGGCCACCCGAGGGTGGCCTGTGCTTGCAATTGCGGTTGCCGACAAACTCAATCCAGCGTGAGTTTCTGCTCCGCAACGACCTTCTTGTAGACGTCGAACTCGGCGCGAATTTGCGCTGCGAACTCGTCCGGCGTGTTGGCCAGCACGATGGAGCCGGTGTCCTCGATGCGCTTGCGAACTTCAGGCATCGCCACCGTGGCACGCACGGCGGCGTTGACCTTATCGACCACCTCTTTGGACAGGCCCTTGGGGCCGTAGATGCCGTAGTAAGCCATGCGGTTGACGGGCTCCAGGCCGACTTCCTTGAAGGTGGGCACATTGGGCAGCACAGCCAGGCGCTGGGGTGCCGAGACCACAATGGCGATCAAGCGGTTGTCCTTGATGAAGGGCAAGGCCGAGGGCATGTTGTCGAAGATGACCTGTACCTGGCCGGCCACGGTGTCGTTCAGGGCCGGGCCGGCGCCGCGGTAGGGAATGTGGGTCATGAACACCCCCGCCAGGCTCTTGAAGAGTTCGGTCTGCAAGTGGCCAATGCCGCCCGTGCCGGAACTTGCATAGCTGTACTTGCCCGGGTTCTTCTTCAGCTCGGCGATGAAGCCCTTGTAGTCGCGTGCCGGAAAGCTGGGGTGCACCGCAATCACGTTGGGCGTGGCGGCGATGTTGATGATGGGCGTGAAGTCGGTCAGCGGGTTGTACGCAATCTTGGGGTTGATGGCCGGGTTGGACGCCGTCGTGGACACCGTGGCCATGCCCAGCGCATAACCGTCGGGCGTGGCCTTGGCGGTTTCGTTGGCGCCCACCGAGCCGCCGCCACCGGCCCTGTTCTCGATGATCATGGTCTGGCCCAGCGGACCGTTGATGCGTTCGGCCACCACGCGCGCAATGATGTCGGTGGTGCCGCCTGCAGCAAAGGGCACAACCAAGCGAACGGGCTTGGCGGGATAGGCCTGTGCCAGGGCCAGACCGGGCGCCGCCAGCAGGCTGGCAGCCGCGACGAGGCCGGCGAATTTGAGTTGATTCATGGGGGGGTGTCTCCTTTTTTGTCGGTGGAATTCTGTCACGCGGCCACGCCCAGCAGGCCGGCCTTGAGCTTGTTGTCATAGGGTTGCTCGCCCAGGAACGACAGCAAAACCGCGGCGAAAAACTCGTCGCCCGCGATCGCGCCGCCGTGCAGTGTGCCATTCAGCCGCATGCCCATGCCTTGGCCGGGCACTTGGTCAAGGTCGATCACATCGCCCAGCCTGACCTTGCCCATCGCGGTGACGGTCGCCTCAAATGTGTGCAAGCGGTCCTGCAGTGCCGACAACTCAGCGGCAGTGACGTTGCGCGTCACGCCTTTTTGAATCGCCTTGCTGAACTCGGCGGCAGGCAGTTCGTGCAGCATGCGCAACTGCAGCCGCTTGGGGCCGGCCTGGCCGACGGCCTGGGCCGTGCTGCGCGCCGGCTGCGGCAGGTACAGCCCGGCAGCAAAGGCCTTGAACCAGGCCACGGCGCGCACACCGGTGCCGTTGAGTTGCAGCTCGCTGCCGGCGACCCGGGCCACGGCATCGAACCATTGGCCCTCAACTCGCACGCCGGCGGCGGTGGCATGGCGGTGCACAGCCCATGGCAGGCTGGCCAGGGCGCACAAGGCATGGCGTCGGGTTGGCATCGGGGCGGTGTGCGTAGGTGGGCCTACCCTAACGCAGCCGGCCGGTGGCCGGCCGACCTGGTGCCGCTCGATGGCAGACTCCAGCGATGACTGACGCCTTGCTGTTGCTGCCCGACTTCTTGCTCATCCTGACCGGCTACTTGATCTGCCGCCACACCGCGCTGAACCGCACGGTGTGGGACGCGGTCGAGCGGCTGGTCTACTTCGTGCTGTTCCCGGCCCTGCTGTTCACCGCCATCGTGCGCAGCCCGCTGCAACCGGCCGCCGCGCTGCCCCTGGTGGGCTGCGCGCTGGCCATCGTGGGCGCTGGCATTGCCATGGCCTACGCGCTGCGCGGGGTGCGCGGGGTCGACCCGCGGCTGCATGCCTCGGGCGCGCAAGTGGCCTTCAGGTTCAATACCTACGTGGCGCTGGCCCTGGCCGAACGCCTGGCCGGCGCGCCGGGGCTGGCCTGGACGGCCTTGCTGGTGGCCGTGTCGGTGCCGGTGTGCAACATCGCTGCGGTCTGGCCGCTGGCGCGCCACGGCGGCCAGGGCTACTTGCGCGAACTTTCGCGCAACCCGCTGATCCTGAGCACCGGCGGCGGCCTGGCCTTCAACCTGCTGGGCTTGCAGTTGCCCGATCTGGCCTCGCTGACGCTGTCGCGCATAGGCGCAGCCGCCCTGCCCTTGGGCTTGATGGCCGTGGGCGCCGGGCTGCAGATGGGTGCCCTGCGCGAAGCACCACGCCTGGCCGCGGCGCTGCTGACCATACGCCACCTGCTGCTGCCGCTGCTGGCCATACCCTTGGTGCTGTGGGCTGGCCTGCCGCCGCCGCAGCAGGCCGTGGTGGTGGCCTTCGCCGCGCTGCCCACCGCGTCGAGTGCCTATGTGCTGGCCACACGCATGGGCGGCCACGGCGGTTTTGTGGCCGGGCTGGTGACCTTGTCGACACTGATCGGCATGGCCGGCCTGCCGCTGGCCCTGCAACTGCTCAAGGCGGCGGCCGCGTAGCAATCTCACGTGCCTTCAAGCGCCCAGTCGATGTGCTCTCGGACGAGCGCATCGGCGCCCTCACGCGCTTCGCCCAGGGCCTGCCGGGTGGCCGGGTCGGCCGTGCGGCGCAAGGCGTTGCCCAGCCCGACAGCCAGGTTGCGCCGCCAGCGCGCCCAGCCGATGCGGCGGATGGCGCTGCCCTCGGTGCGGCGCAAAAACTCAGGCTCGCTCCAGGCCCACAGTTGCAGCAAGCTGGCACTGTCCAGGTCGTCGCGAACATCAAAGTCGGGCAGCGCCGAGCGCACGGCGTACTTGTTCCAGGGGCAAGCCAATTGGCAGTCGTCGCAGCCGTAGATGCGGTTGCCCATCAGCGGGCGCAGCGCCAGCGGGATGGCCCCGTCATGTTCGATGGTCAGGTAGCTGATGCAACGCCGCGCGTCCAGCCGGTACGGGGCCACGATGGCCGCGGTGGGGCACACATCAATGCAGGCCGTGCAGCTGCCGCAATGGGCCTGCACGGGTTCGCTGGCAGGCAGCGGCAGATCGATGTAGATCTCACCCAGAAAGAACATCGATCCGGCCTCGCGGTGCAGCGCCAAGGTGTGCTTGCCGCGCCAGCCGATGCCGCTGCGCGAGGCCAGCTCGACTTCCAGCACCGGGGCTGAATCGGTGAACACGCGGTGACCCAGCGGCCCCACCGCCACGGCCAGGCGCTCGGCCAAGGTTTGCAGCCGTGCGCGCATCACCTTGTGATAGTCACGCCCCCGGGCGTAGACCGAGACCACAGCGCGCTGCGGCTGCTGCAAGGCGGCCATTTCGTGGTCGACCCAACCCGGCGCCGTATCCCGCGGCAGGTAGTCCATGCGCGCGGTGATCACACGCACCGTGCCCGGCACCAGTTCGGCCGGCCGCGCGCGCTTCAGGCCGTGGCGCTGCAAGTAGCCCATGCCGCCGTGAAAGCCCGCGGCCAGCCAAGCCAGCAGGCCAGTCTCGGCAGAGCTGAGGTCCACCTCGGCCACCCCTATCTGTGAGAATCCCAGCTCACGCGCCCACCCTTGCAACTGCTGCAACAGTAGCTGCCCTTCGAAGTGATGATGTCGCTGCATGCGCCGATTCTAGAAACGCGCACCCTGCTCTGGTTGGACGAAGCCGCCTGCGCGGCTTGGGCCACGGCACTGGCCGGGCATGCGGGCTTGCGCAATGCCCAGATCGACCTGCACGGCCCGCTGGGCGCGGGCAAGACAACTTTTGTGCGCCACCTGCTGCGCGCGCTGGGTGTGCAAGGGCGCGTCAAAAGCCCCACCTATGCCGTGCTGGAGCAGTACACGCTGCCGGCCCTGGAGGTGTTTCACTTCGATTTCTACCGCTTCGACGACCCGCACGAATGGGACGACGCGGGTTTTCGCGAGCTGTTCGCACAAGCCGGCCTGAAGCTGTGCGAGTGGCCCGAACGCGCCGCCGGCCGGCTGCCACCGGCCGACCTGCAACTGCACATCGAACCACTGCAAGGCGACGCGCGGCGCGTCACCGCGCAGGCCTGCAGTGCGCTCGGGCAGGAGCTGCTGCCCTGAGCGCCTTGAGCCGCCGCGGCGCCGTTCAGCGCATGGGCAGCCTGGTGCTGCTGCTGGGCACGGTGCAACTGGCGCGCGGCGCGGCCATCGTGGCGGTGCGTGTGTGGCCGGCGCGCGACTACACGCGGGTGACCATCGAGTCCGACCAGCCCCTGGCCGCCAAGCACTTGCTGACCGCAGCACCGCTGCGCCTGGTGGTGGACATCGACGGCCTGGAGCTGCGCGACGCCCTGCGCGAACTGGTGGGCAAGGTGCGGCCCGATGACCCCTTCATCGCCGGGGTGCGTGTGGGCCAGTACCAGCCCCGCGTGGTGCGCTTGGTGTTCGACCTGAAGCAGGCCGTCGTGCCACAGCAGTTCACGCTGGACCCAGTGGCCGCCTACCAGCACCGCCTGGTGTTCGACCTGTACCCGCCGGTCGAGGCCGACCCGCTGCTGGCGCTGATACGCGACAAGGAAGCGGCCGAAGAACGCGCTGCGCAGGCCGTGCAGGACGCGCTGGGCGAGCTGATTGCACGCATCGACAAGCCGCTGACTCCCTTGCCGGTGCCTGTTCCCGCGCCGGCACCTGCGCTGGTCACCCCACCACCCCCGGCCGCCAGCGCCGCGCCCGCGCCAGCCACCAGCACGCCGGCCCCGCCGCCGCCACCCAGCGACGCTGAACGCCAGCGGGTTGACCGCTTGGTCATCATCGCGCTGGACCCCGGCCACGGCGGCGAAGACCCCGGCGCCGTCGGCCCCACGGGACTGCGCGAAAAGGACGTGGTGCTGGCCATCGCCTTGCAGTTGCGCGACCGCTTGAACGCCCTGCCCGGCATGCGCGTGATGATGACGCGCGACGGCGACTTCTTCGTGCCGCTGCACGAGCGCGTGCGCAAGGCACGCCGGGTGCAGGCCGACCTGTTCGTCAGCATCCATGCCGACGCCTTCTTCCGCCCCGAGGCCCGCGGCGCCAGCGTGTTTGCGCTGTCCACCAGCGGCGCCACCAGCACGGCGGCGCGCTGGATGGCGCAGCGCGAAAACTCGGCCGACCAGGTGGGCGGCGTCAACGTCGCCAACGTGAAAGACCGCCAGGTCCTGCAGGCCATGCTGGACATGAGCACCACAGCGCAGATCAAGGACAGCCTCAAGCTCGGGCACGAGGTGCTGGCCGACATCGGCCGCGTCGGCCGCCTGCACAAGCGCCAGGTGGAGCAAGCCGGATTCGCGGTGCTGAAGGCGCCGGACATTCCCAGCATCCTGGTCGAGACGGCGTTCATCTCGAACCCGGAAGAAGAAGACCGGCTGCGCGACCCGGCGTTCCGCAAGCAACTGGTGGACGCACTGACGGCCGGCATCCGCCGCTACTTCGCGAAGAACCCGCGGCTGACGCGGCCGCGCCAGATGTGAAGCCACGGTCTTTAGCGGCTGCGGCTGCCGATGTAGCGCTTGCGCCAGAAGTAGGTCAGCAAAACCGCGCCCACGCCCAGCATCGCCGCGACGGCGACCACGAAGCCGGTGCTGGAATGGATGAGTGGCAGCGTATCGAAGTTCATGCCGAAGAAACCGGTGATCAGATTCAGCGGCATGAAGATGGCCGTCAGCACGGTGAGTGTGCGCATGATGTCGTTGGTGCGGTGGCCCAGGGCCGAGAAGTGCATCTGCACCGCCGACTCGGCGCTGTGCTCCAGGCGCCGCACATGGCCCAGCACGCGCTCGACATGCTCCAGCACGTCGCGTGAACGCACGCGCAGCAGTTCGCGTTCGCGCTGGCGGTCGCGGTCGACCTCGTCGGGCCAC
>JANOLY010000574.1:0-4577 GCA_031420055.1 Burkholderiales bacterium
GGCAGGGGCTTGGCGGTCAGGGGGTGATTCATGTCGGCTCCAGGCGTTGATTGCGTGGAGCCCACTGTAGAAATTCACCGAGCCGCGCGCGTCCCCCGCGGGTGGGCTTTGACGGGGCGCACTGGTGGGGGAGCGGGCGCATCCCCCGGCCGGGTGCCCCCCTGGGCGGCGGGGCCGTCAGATGTCGCGGATGAGTTGCCGGAAGGCGTCCACGTCCTCGAACTCGCGGTAGACGGAGGCAAAGCGCACATAGGCCACCTTGTCGATGCGTTTGAGCTCGCGCATCACCAGTTCACCCATGCGTGCGCTGGGCACCTCGCGGGCGCCGCTGGCCAGCAGCTTGTCCTGGATGCGTTCCAGCGCGGCGTCGACCTGCTCCACGCTCACGGGCCGTTTGCGCAGCGCCAGCAGCATCGAGGCGCGGATCTTGACCGGGTCGAATTCGACCCGGGCGCCGTCCTTCTTGACCACCGCGGGCAGCGCGATTTCGCTGCGTTCGTAGGTGGTGAAGCGCTTTTCGCACTGCAGGCAGCGCCGGCGTCGGCGCACCACGTCGCCTTCGTCGGATTCGCGCGTCTCGACGACCTGGGTGTCGTCGTGGCTGCAAAAGGGGCAGCGCATGTTTGATCAGGCCCGCAAAGAGTTATCGAACATCACTTTCGACGCCGCCAGTAGCTGGGTCTGCGGCGGAAGTGAGCCACGGCAAAGACCACAATTTCTTCCGCCTCCATGCGGTACACACCACCGCGAACTTGAAACCCTTGGGGAAGACTCTGCGGGTTCGCAGCCTCCACGGCGACCCCAGCTTGGGATGGGTGGCGGCCAGTGTGGTCGCGGCCTGCACCGAAAGCCGAAAACGTTCCCCCAGTCCCTTCTGTCGATCTTCGTAGAACTTCACCTGGTCAAGGAACTCGTCAAGGGCTTCCTCGAGGAACCGAACCGGCTTCACTGGGTGAGTCGTCTTGCCGCTTCAAAGACTTCCGACGCAGATATCAACTTCGCCTCGCCGCGTTCGAACTTGGCGATGCGCGAGGCGACTTCATCTTCCCAGGCCGCCTGCACTTCGGGGTCTGTTTCTCTTTCGACAGACTCCAGGAGAATCTGCGCCAGTTCAGCGCGTTCTTCCAGTGCAAGCGCCTGGGCTCTTTGGGACAGTTCGTCCAGCAAGTGCGTCATGCTTGTCCCCGTGCCTGGGAAGGTTTGAGAGTGTCGCAGCTTGCCACATCGGTTGGCAGGGGCCTCAGCCGCATCACCGGTACACCGCAAAGTCCCGCGTCAGCGCCGAAACTCGTTCGCGCACGGCGGCGATGTGGGCTGCGTCGTGCGGCTTGTCCAGCACGTCGGCGATGAGATGGGCGGTCAGCCGCGCCTGTTCTTGCTTGAAGCCGCGCGTGGTCATGGCCGGCGTGCCCAGGCGGATGCCGCTGGTGACCATGGGCCTTTGCGGGTCCTTGGGGATGCCGTTCTTGTTGCAGGTCATGTGCGCTTCGCCCAGGATGGCCTCGGCCTCCTTGCCGGTCAGGCCCTTGGGGCGCAGGTCGACCAGCATCACGTGGCTTTCGGTGCGGCCGCTGACGATGCGCAGCCCGCGTTCGGTCAGCGTTTGTGCCAGCACGCGGGCGTTGTCCAGCACCTGCTGCTGGTAGACCTTGAAGCCGGGCTCCAGCGCTTCCTTGAAGGCCACCGCCTTGCCGGCGATGACGTGCATCAGCGGCCCGCCCTGGATGCCGGGGAAGATGGCGCTGTTGATCTTCTTGGCCATGGCCTCGTCGTTCATCAGCACGATGCCGCCGCGCGGGCCGCGCAGGCTCTTGTGGGTGGTGCTGGTGACGACGTCGGCGTGCGGCAGCGGGTTGGGGTAGACGCCCGCGGCGATCAAGCCCGCGTAGTGCGCCATGTCGACCATGAAGATCGCGCCCACGGCCTTGGCCACACGGGCGAAGCGCTCGAAGTCGATGCGCAAGCTGTAGGCCGAGGCGCCGGCGATGATCAGCTTGGGCCGGGTTTCGTGGGCCAGGCGCTCCATGGCGTCGTAGTCGATGGCCTCGTTGGCATCCAGCCCGTAGCTGACGACCTTGAACCACCTGCCGCTCATGTTCAGCGCCATGCCGTGGGTCAGGTGGCCGCCTTCGGCCAGGCTCATGCCCATGATGGTGTCGCCAGGCTGCAGCAGGGCGAAGAACACCGCCTGGTTGGCCTGGCTGCCGCTGTTGGCCTGCACGTTGGCGAAGTTGGCGCCGAAAAGCTGCTTGGCGCGCTCGATGGCCAGGGTCTCGACGACGTCGACGTTCTCGCAGCCGCCGTAGTAGCGCTTGCCGGGGTAGCCCTCGGCGTACTTGTTGGTGAGCTGCGAGCCTTGCGCCTGCATCACTGCCGGCGAGGTGTAGTTTTCGCTGGCGATGAGCTCGATGTGCTCTTCCTGGCGGCGGTTTTCGGCCTGCACGGCGGCCCAGGTCTCGGGGTCGATGAGGGCGAGCGTGGATTGGGAACGGTCGAACATGGTGGTCCTCGGCAGCCTCTAGAAACGGTGGATGGGCGGGGCCGTGTGCCGGCCAAGCCTGCCTAGCGTAGCAGCGCCACGCGCTGGGCTCGCTCTTCAGTCGCAGGCACCGAGGCCTCGGCCGGCGCCGGCGCGTTCGTCTCCCTGTCCTTGGTTGGCACGGGCGGCGCGGTCGGCGTGTTCGTTGCGTTCAAGGGCACCGACCTGCCATCGGCCACGGCACGCAAGTGGGTCTGTTCCAGCATCACGCGGGCAGCGTAACCGCCGTCGGTTTCATGCAGCGCCGCACCCACGTAGCGGCGCAGGCCGTCTTGCAGGTTGCCGGCACGCGCGATGCACTCCTTGAGCACTTGCACGCCCACGCGCAGGTTGCTGATCGGGTCGAATGCGGCGTGGGTGCCGCCAAAGGCCACGTACTTGTCGTCGTGCACGCGCGTCATCACCTGCATCAGGCCCTGCGCGCCGACCGGGCTTTGCGCGAAGGGGTTGAAGCTGGACTCGATGGCCATGATGGCCAGGATCAGCGTCGGGTCCAGCCCAGCGCGCTGGCCCAGGGCCCAGGCCTCCTGCACCAGGGCGCTGATGGGCTCGGGGGCGACCTTGTAGCGCCGCGCCAGCCAGTGCGCCACGGCCGCTTGCTGGCGGTTCAGGTCTTTGGGGTTGCTGGCTGTGGCACGCGACACGGCGTCGCCGTCGGCCAGCGCTGCCAAGGTGTTGCCCGAGGACAGCTCGCGCTGTTCATGGCGTGTTTGCAGCCAGTCCAGTGCCAGCACCTCGACCTGACCGCGCAGGTCGGCGCGGCCCAATGCAAACACCAGCACGGCCACGGCAGCCAGCCCGACCAGGGCCAAGGTGTTGTGGCCGACTTCAAGCAGGCCATGTCCGACGTCGCGGCAAAACACGCCAAGCGACCGGGCGCCGGCTTGCTGCGTCTGGCGCAGCTTGTCGATGACTCGCATCGTGGTTTCCTCCTGTTGGCTGGCCTGGTGCCCGTGGGGGGGCGGTGGCTGCCACGGTGATGGTCCAATGCAAAACGCCGTGGTGGGTACGGGTCGGTTTTGCTTGGGCTGGAACAGACCCTAGTGTTCGCTGACTTCTCAGCGCCGCGGGTTTACCCTGAATTTGGGACTTGGGCGCGATTCTAGGAAGCTCCTAATAACCGGTCAAGTATATAAAGTAGTCTTTTAATACAAGAAACGATGAAATATCGGGACCTTCGCGACTTCATGGACCAGCTCGAAGCGCTGGGCGAGCTTCGAAAACTCGCCCAACCGGTGTCTCCAAGGCTGGAAATGACGGCAATCGGCGACAAGCTGCTGCGTGCCGGCGGGCCGGCCGTGCTGTGCGAGAACCCCGCTGGTTACAAGATTCCCTGTCTTATCAACCTGTTTGGCACACCGCGCCGGGTGGCGCTGGGCATGGGGGCGGACTCGTTGGCCGACTTGCGTGATGTCGGCAGGCTGCTGGCCAGTCTGAAGGAGCCCGAGCCGCCCAAGGGCTTGAAGGACGCCGGCAAGTTGTTCCACATGGCCAAGGCCGTGTGGAACATGAAGCCGGCGGTGTTGCGCCGTGCCGCCTGCCAGGACGTGGTGCTGGAGGGCGACGACATCGACCTGGCCAGCCTGCCAGTGCAGACCTGCTGGCCGGGCGACGCCGGGCCGCTCATCACCTGGGGCCTGGTCATCACGCGCGGACCGCAGGGAACGTTGCAGGGGCTCGCTTCGCGGGCCGTGGCCCCGCCGCGGCTGCGGCAGAACCTGGGCATCTATCGCCAGCAGGTGATCGGGCCGCGCGAGGTCATCATGCGCTGGCTGGCGCACCGCGGCGGTGCGCTGGACTTCCGCGAATTCGCACGGGCCAACCCGGGCCAGCCGTTCCCGATTGCCGTGGCGCTGGGGGCCGATCCGGCGACCATCCTGGGCGCTGTGACGCCCGTGCCCGACAGCTTGTCGGAGTACCAATTCGCTGGCCTGCTGCGCGGCAGCCGCACCGAGCTGGTGGAGTCGGGCGTGGGCGAGGGCGCGCTCAAGCTGCAGGTGCCGGCCAGTGCGGAGATCGTGCTGGAGGGCCACATCCC
>JANOLY010000575.1:0-10356 GCA_031420055.1 Burkholderiales bacterium
TCAGCGGCATGTTGATCATGGCCTGGAACGTGGTGATGACGGTGCGCTCGGGCCAGGCCGTGCCGGCGCTGATACCCCGCGTGGCCGCTGCGCACGCCTGACACCGAGCCACCCGGAGTTCACCCCATGTCACAAGACAAAGCGCCCAGCGGTCACGCCCGAATAGAGACCAACAACTTCCTGATGATCGTGCTGATCTTGCTGGCGGTGGCCGTGGGCGGGCTGGTGGAGATCGTGCCGCTGTTCTTTCAGCGCTCACTTACCCAGCCGGTCGAGGGGCTCAAGCCCTACACGCCCTTGCAGCTGGCGGGGCGCGACGTGTACCTGCGTGAAGGCTGCTACGGCTGCCATTCGCAGATGGTGCGCCCGTTCCGGTCAGAGACGCTGCGCTACGGCGCGCACTCTCAGGCCGGCGAGTTTGTCTACGACCACCCCTTCCAGTGGGGCAGCAAGCGCACCGGACCCGACCTGCACCGCGTGGGCGGCAAGTACAGCGACGAGTGGCACCGCATCCACCTCATCCAGCCACGCGACCTGGTGCCCGAGTCCAACATGCCGGCCTACCCCTGGCTGGAACGCGATCTTGTTGACGCCAGCGACATGGCGCCGCGCATGAAGGCACTGCGCCTGGTGGGCGTGCCCTACAGCGACGCCGAGATCGCCCAGGCCGCGGCCGACGTGAAAGGCCGCAGCGAGATGGACGCGCTGATCGCCTACCTGCAGGTGCTGGGCACCGCGCGCAAGTAAGCACCCAAGGAGCACCGCATGGACATCAACACACTGCGCATTGCTGTCACGCTGGCCGGCCTGGTGCTGTTTCTGGCGCTGGTGATGCACTGCTGGAGCCGGCGCCGCGCCCAGGAATACCACGACGCGGCGTTGCTGCCTTTTATCGACGAGCCAGTCCCGCCACCCAGCGCTGACCAGGCCCAGGGAGCGCGCTCGTGAGCGACTTCACCCACAGCGGCTGGGCGATCTTCATTGCCGCGGCCACGATCTTGTCGCTGCTGGCCTGCATCGTGCTGTTGTTCATCGCCAGCCGCCGGGTGGTGATGGCCGACGACAACAGCACCGGCCATGTCTGGGACGTGGACCTGAAAGAGATGAACAACCCGCTGCCGCGCTGGTGGATGTGGCTGTTTGTCATCACCGTTGTCTTTTCTGCCGTGTACCTGGCCTTCTACCCCGGCCTGGGCAGCCTGCCCGGCACCTTGAACTGGACCAGCCAGGGCCAGTACGAGGCCGAGCAGGCCAAGGCCCGCGCAACGATGGCGCCGCTGTACGCGCGCTTTGTGGCCATGCCGGCCGAAGAGCTGGTGCGCGAACCCAGCGCCATGGGCACGGGGCAGCGCTTGTTCCTGAACAACTGCGCGGCCTGCCATGGCTCGGACGGGCGGGGGTCCAAGGGCTTCCCCAACCTGAGCGACGGCGACTGGCTGGGCGGCAACACGCTGGAGGCGATCAAGAAGAACATCACCGAAGGCCGCGTGGGCATGATGCCGCCCATGGCCGCGGCCGTGGGCAGCAGTGACGATGTGCGCAACGTCGCCCACTACGTGCTCAGCCTGTCGGGCAGCGGCCACAGTGATGTCGCTGCGCAGTTGGGCCGGGCCAAGTTCGGCACCTGTGCTGCCTGCCACGGCGCCGACGGCAAGGGCAACAAGGCGTTGGGCGCCCCGAATCTCACCGACCGCGTCTGGCTGCATGGCGGCGGCGAACAGGCCGTCACGCAGGCCATCGTCAAGGGCCTGAACAACGTCATGCCGGCCCACGCCGGGGCGCTGACGCCCGAGCAGATCCACGTGCTGGGCGCCTACGTGTGGGGCTTGTCGCAGACCACACCTGTCGCCGCCAAGTGATCGGCGACCCCGCGCCCGCAACGGCCGACTCAGGCGCAGACCGGCGCGAGTCGGTGATCCTGCTGTACCAGAAGCAACCCGAGATCTACGCCCGTGCCGTCACCGGCTGGTTCGCAGGCTGGCGCTGGGCCCTGGTGTGGATCACGCAGATCGTCTTCTATGGCCTGCCGTGGTTGCAGTGGAACGGGCGGCAGCTGGTGCTGTTTGACCTGGAGGCGCGCCGCTTCTACATCGGCGGGCTGGTGCTGTATCCGCAGGACTTCATCTACCTCACGGCGCTGCTCATCGTCTGCGCCTATGCGCTGTTCCTGTTCACCGCGGTGGCCGGGCGGCTGTGGTGCGGGTTTGCTTGCCCACAGACGGTGTACACAGAAATCTTCATGTGGGTCGAACGCCATATCGAAGGCGACCGCATGCAGCGCATGAAGCTCGACGCCGGCCCCTGGGGTGCGCGAAAGTTGCTGCGCAAGTCGGCCAAGCATGCGGTGTGGATCGTCATCGGCCTGTGGACCGGCTTCACCTTCGTCGGCTACTTCACGCCCATCCAAAGCTTGGGTGCCTCGGTGCTGGCACTGGGCCTGGGGCCCTGGGAGACCTTCTGGGTGCTGTTCTACGGTTTTGCCACCTACGGCAACGCCGGCTGGCTGCGCGAGCAGGTCTGCAAGTACATGTGTCCCTACGCGCGCTTCCAGAGCGTGATGTTCGACAAGGACACCCTCGTCATCAGCTACGACGCCGAGCGTGGCGAGCCGCGCGGCACACGCGGGCGCAAGACCGACCTGGGGGTCGCCAAGCTGGGCCACTGCATCGACTGCAAGCTGTGCGTGCAGGTTTGCCCCACGGGCATCGACATCCGCAACGGCCTGCAGTACGAATGCATAGGCTGCACGGCGTGCATCGACGTGTGCAATGGCGTGATGGACAAGATGCAGTACCCCCGCGGCCTGATCCGCTACGACACGCAAACCGGCATGCAGCGCCACCTGGCGCGCAGCGAGGTCTTGCGCCGCGTGTTGCGCCCGCGTGTGCTTGTCTACACCGCCGTGCTGGTATTGATCTGCGGCGCCTTGCTGGCCAGCCTGTGGCTGCGCGCGCCGTTCAAGGTGGACGTGGTGCGCGACCGCGGATCGCTGGCGCGCATCGTTGACGACGGCGCCATCGCCAACGTCTACCGACTGCAGATCATGAACACCACCGAGCAGGTGCAGCGCTACCGCATCGGCGTGCAGGGGCTGCCGCGGGCGGCGACCGACCTGGCCGGTGACGTGGTGGTTGAGCCAGCACAGGCCCGCTGGGTGCCCGTGGCCGTCACGGTCCCGGCTGACGAGGCTGCGCGCGCGGGCGCAGGATCACACGGGATCGAGTTCGTCGTCGAACGGCTGTCCGACACGGCCAACCAGCCGGCCTACCGTGTGCAGGAGCACTCCACCTTCATCGTGCCGCGATGAGTTCCACATTGACGCGGCCGACAACAGCCAGCGAGTTCCCCCATGAAAACTGACACCGTTGCCCAACCGCCCCTGAGCTGGTGGCGTGTGCCCATGGTGTGGCTGGTCATCAGCGGCCCGGCCTTGGTGGTGGTGGCGTCGTTTGCCACCCTGGCGCTGGCCATCCTGAACCCCGACCCCGTGTTGGACGTGGGCAAAGCCGCCAACCCCGCGCAGCTACCCGCCGTGCAGGGCCGCAACCACGCGGCCACGGCCGGCACGCCTTAAGGGCACGGCTTGTCTGACCTGGCCCTCATCGGCAGCGCCGCCTTGCTGGGTTTGGCAGGCACGCCGCACTGCGCCGTGATGTGCGGCGCGGCCTGCACCGCCGCCACCGGGCCGGGCGGTGCACGCGCCAGCTTCACCTTTCAAGCCGCGCGCTTGGCTGGCTATGCCGCGGCCGGCGCGGTGGTGGCCACAGGGGTCGGCGCGCTGGCCGCACTGGCCCAGTTCAGCCCCGCCTTGCGCCCGCTGTGGACGCTGGTGCATGCCGCAGCGCTGGGCCTGGGGCTGTGGCTGCTGTGGCAAGGGCGGCAGCCGGCGTGGATGTCCACCCTGGGCCGCGCACCTGCGCTTGCGCCGGCTGCGCCCGCCGGTTGGTCGCCCATGCAGATGCCCGTCCGCGCGGCGCTCGCCGGCAGCGCCTGGGTGCTGATGCCCTGCGGCCTGCTGCAGTCGGCACTGTTGATGGCGGCGCTGACGCAGTCCGCACAGAGCGGTGCCCTGGCGATGGCCGGCTTTGCATTGGCTTCATCGGCCGGCTTGCTGTGGGCCCCGTGGGTCTGGCAGCGCTTGGGCCAGCGCGGTGTGCGGCCGTGGGACCGCTGGCTGACCCGCGCCGCCGGCTTGATGCTGGTGGGTGCGTCCAGCTGGGCCCTGGGCCACGGCCTGTGGCAGCGCGTGGCGGCCTACTGCTTCGGAGCTTGAGGCGTCGATCGTCAGCGCCGGGCGCCAGCCGCCGAGATGCTGCCGCGAAAGAGCCGTGAACTAAACTTTCCGCTTCTCACCAACCAGGGGCCGGAGCCAGCGTTTTCCGCACCCTCCCGAGACCGAACCCATGTACCAACACATTCAGGTGCCCACCGCAGGCGCCAAGATCACCGTCAACGCGGACTCCTCGCTGAATGTGCCTACCAACCCCATCATCCCGTTCATCGAAGGCGACGGCACGGGCCTGGACATCACGCCGGTGATGATGAAGGTGGTCGATGCGGCGGTCGCCAAATCCTACGGTGGCCAGCGCAAGATTCACTGGATGGAAGTGTTCGCGGGCGAGAAGGCCACCCGCGTCTACGGCCCGGACGTGTGGCTGCCCGAAGAGACCTTGCGCGCGGTGCGCGAGTTCGTGGTGTCCATCAAGGGCCCGCTGGCGGTGCCGGTGGGCGGCGCCGTCCGCAGCCTGAACGTGGCGCTGCGCCAAGAACTGGACCTCTACGTCTGCCTGCGCCCCATCCAGTACTTCAAGGGCGTGCCCAGCCCGATGCGTGAGCCCGAGAAGACCCACATGGTCATCTTCCGCGAGAACTCTGAAGACATCTACGCCGGCATCGAATTCGAGGCCGGCAGCGACCAGGCCAACAAGCTCATCAAGTTCTTGCAAGACGAGATGGGCGTCACGACGATCCGCTTCCCGAACACCTCGGGCATAGGCATCAAGCCGGTCAGCAGCGAAGGCACCGGGCGCCTGGTGCGCAAGGCCATCCAGTACGCCATCGACAACGACAAGCCCAGCGTGACCATCGTGCACAAGGGCAACATCATGAAGTTCACCGAAGGCAGCTTCCGCGACTGGGCCTATGCCCTGGCGCAGAAGGAGTTTGGTGCGCAGCCGATTGACGGCGGGCCGTGGTGCAAGTTCAAGAACCCCAAGACCGGCCGCAGCATCGTCATCAAGGACAGCATCACCGACGCTTTCCTGCAGCAGATCTTGCTGCGCCCGGCCGAGTACAGCGTGATCGCCACACTCAACCTGAACGGCGACTACGTCTCCGACGCCCTGGCCGCCCAGGTGGGCGGCATCGGCATCGCGCCGGGCGCCATCTTGAGCGACAGCGTGGCCATGTTCGAAGCCACCCACGGCACCGCGCCCAAGTTTGCCGGCAAGGACTACGTCAACCCGGGCTCACTGATCCTGAGCGCCGAGATGATGCTGCGCCACATGGGCTGGTTGGAGGCGGCCGACCTGGTCATCGAGGCCATGCAGCGGTCCATCACCAGCAAGAAGGTTACCCACGACCTGGCTCGGTTGATGGAAGGCGCCACGCAGGTGTCTTGCTCGGGATTTGGGCTGGTGATGATTGAGCAGATGTGACGCCCAAGGCATTTTGCGGGGTCTAGCGGCGTATGCAAAAAAGATCAATTTTGTCACTACTGTCCGGTCAAAAGTTGAACAAAATCAACTGCTTAGCGTCGTCTGATTGTTCAGTTGTGGACTTATCGCCTGGGAAGGCGCATGAAAGCTGGGTTCTTTCGAACACGGACACCGACAAGATCTGTAGACATGTGTACATCGAGGCCTCAAGTTGAAGTTCTTTCCTGACGATGGCGATGAGCACGTATGTGGCCACAGCGCACCACACCTGCGTCTTCACGGCGTTCTCGCTGTTGCCCAGGAAATGTTTGATCCGCAGGTGCTGCTTGATCCACTTGAAAAACAGTTCGTCCTGCCAGCGGCTCTTGTAGAGCCCGCAAATCGTCAGCGCCGGCAACGCCGTGTTGTTGGTCAGGAAGACCAATGTCTTGCCCGGGTCGGGGTCCTTGTATTTGATGCGCCGCAGGTGCTCGGGGTAATTGCGAACTGGGTAGAAGCCAGTGAGCATCACGAACTGATCGCAGATCAAGCCACCGGACCCAAGCCATCGCCGCCGAGATCACTGCACTCTTCGAACATGGCCGCAAGGTGCTGGTGCTGACCGAACGCACAGCGCATCTCGATGCCATCCTCTTGGCCCTGGCATCACACGTGCCACCACCCTTCGTGCTGCACGGTCGAATGTCAAAGAAGCGGCGCGCCGAGCTGATTGCAGAGCTTGATTCGCTGGCGCCCGGGGCGCCACGCATCCTGCTGGCGACGGGCAAGCTCGTCGGCGAAGGGTTCGACCATCCGCCGCTGGATACCTTGGTGCTGGCCATGCCGGTATCGGCCCCGGCCGACGGGGCCTTGGACTTTGCCGAGGTGGCCGTCGGCGAAGTCGCGCTGAAGGTCAAGAAGACTTACCCGCACTGCGTACCGCAGTTCAAGACGCTAAGGTTGTGCGGGTCTTGTCTTTTCCCCCTGGCGGCCAGCGCATTGCAGGCCAAATCTCTGAATTCGCGACAACGTAACCGAGGATCACCATGAAAGCCAGAATTGCACTCCTGCTGGGCTGCGCTGTTTTCAGCACGGCACCGATACACGCGCAGAGCGACTATCCGAACAAGCCGATACGCTTGATCGTGCCCTTCCCCGCAGGCGGCTCGACCGACATTGTCGGACGCATCGTGGCGCAGAAACTCTCTGAACGCCTGGGGCAGACGGTGATTGTGGAAAACCGTGCCGGCGCCGGCGGCACCATCGGCGCTGACATGGCTGCCAAAGCCACTGCCGACGGCTACACGCTGAGCATCGGCACCACCAGCACCCACGCTGTGGCGGCGGGCGCCTATAGCAAGCTGCCCTACAACCCGGTGCGCGACTTTGTACCCATATCTCTGGTGGCCATAACTCCCTACTTGCTGGTGGTCAACCCGCAGACGGGTGCCAAGACACTCAAAGACTTTGTGGCCCTGGCCAAGGCCAGCCCGGGCAAGCTCAACTACGGCTCGGCGGGCATCGGGTCCACGACCCACCTGGCGATGGAAATGCTCAAGGGCACGGCGCAGATGGACGTGATGCACGTGCCCTACAAGGGCAACGCGCAGACCGATCTTGCGGTGCTGGCCAACGAAATCCAGACCGTTTTTGGCTCCATGCCCGCCTTGTTGCAGCATGCCAAGGCCGGCAAGCTGACGCCGCTGGCCGTGGGTTCGGCGGCCCGGTCGCCTGCACTGCCCGACGTGCCGACCGTGGCCGAACAGGGCTATCCGGGCTTTGAAGTTGAACTCTGGCTGGGCGTGTTTGCGCCGGCCGGCACGCCGGCCCCAGTGATCGCGCGCTTGCACCGCGAGATCGTGGCGATTGCCGCCACGGCCGACTTCAAGTCGCAGATGGAAAAGAACGGCGCAGAAGCCACGTCCAACTCGCCGGCCCAGTTCTTGAAGATGGTCGGCGAAGAAGCCGACCGCTACACCAAGGTCATCAAGGCGCTGGGCGTCAAGCTCGACTGAAGCGGCGCTGCCCAGGGTCGCCGCCCTGGGCGCGCTACGCCCGCCGGGCCGCCGCGGCGGCCCGGCGGCTGCCGACTTGTGTGCCGAGGCTATCGCCGCGTTGAAGGTGGCACTCGGCCGCATCACCGCGCCGCACTTGTCGGGGTCGGGGAAGTAGTAGCCACCGATGTCGACCGCACGCCCCTGCACGGCCGCGAACTCGCTGACGATGGTTTCTTCGTTGGCGGTGAGCGCCTTCGCCAGCGGCGCGAACTGCGCCTGCAACTCGGCGTCTTCGGTCTGCTCGGCCAAGGCCTGGGCCCAGTACATCGCCAGGTAGAACTGGCTGCCGCGGTTGTCGAGCTTACCGGTGGTGGGCGAGGGCGACTTGTTGTTGTCCAACAGCTTGCCGGTGGCGGCGTCCAGGGTCTTGGCCAGCAGCTTGGCCTTGTTGTTGCCGGTCTTGATGCCGAGCTCTTCCAGCGACGCGGCCAGCGCCAGAAATTCACCCAGCGAATCCCAGCGCAGGTGGTTCTCTTCAACCAGTTGCTTGACGTGTTTCGGGGCCGAGCCGCCGGCACCGGTCTCGTACAGCCCGCCACCGGCCATCAGCGGCACGATGGACAGCATCTTGGCGCTGGTGCCCAGCTCCATGATGGGGAACAGGTCGGTGAGGTAGTCGCGCAGGATGTTGCCCGTGACCGAGATGGTGTCCAGCCCGCGCACGACACGCTCCAGCGTGTAGCGCATGGCGCGCACCTGGGACATGATCTGGATGTCCAGATCCGTGGTGTCGTGGTCCTTCAAGTAGGTCTGCACCTTCTTGATGATCTCGTTCTCATGCGGACGGTACGGGTCCAGCCAGAACAGGGCCGGCATGCCGGAGTTGCGCGCGCGGGTGACGGCCAGCTTGACCCAGTCGCGGATCGGCGCGTCCTTGACCTGGCACATGCGCCAGATGTCGCCCGTCTCGACGTGCTGCACCAACAGCACCTCGCCGGTGTCGATGTCCACGATGCGGGCCTCGCCGTCTTCGCTGATCTCGAAGGTCTTGTCGTGCGAACCGTATTCCTCGGCCTTTTGCGCCATCAGGCCCACGTTGGGCACGGTGCCCATGGTCACCGGGTCGAAGTTGCCGTTGGTCTTGCAGAAGTTGATGACCTCTTGGTAAATGCGCGCAAAGGTGCTCTCGGGGATCACCGCCTTGGTGTCCTTGGGCCGGCCGTCGGCGCCCCACATCTTGCCGCCGATGCGGATCATGGCGGGCATGGACGCATCGACGATCACGTCGTTGGGCGCATGCAGGTTGGTGATGCCCTTGGCCGAGTCGACCATGGCCAGCTCCGGCCGGTGCTCGTGGCAGGCGTGCAGGTCGCGTTCGATCTGCTCGCGCTGCGAGCCGGGCAGGGTGGCGATCTTCTCCTCGAGACTGACCATGCCGTTGTTGACGTTGACGCCGAGCTCGTCGAACAGCTTGCCGTGTTTGGCGAACGCCTCCTTGTAGAAGATGCGCACGGCATGACCGAACACGATGGGGTGCGACACCTTCATCATCGTGGCCTTGACGTGCAGCGAGAACATCACCCCGGTCTTGCGCGCGTCTTCCATCTCACGTTCATAGAAGTCGCACAGCGCACCCTTGCTCATGAACATGCTGTCGATGATCTCGCCGGCCAGCAGCGGCACCTTGGGTTTGAGCACCAAGGTCTTGCCGCTCTTGGTTGCCAGTTCCATCCTGACGTTGCGCGCCTTGTCCAGCGTCATCGACTTCTCGCCATGGTAGAAGTCGCCGGTCTTCATGGTCGCCACGTGGGTGCGTGAGGCCTGGCTCCACTCGCCCATGGAGTGCGGGTTCTTGCGGGCGTAGCGCTTGACGGCCAGCGGTGCCCTGCGGTCGGAGTTGCCTTCGCGCAGCACCGGGTTGACGGCGCTGCCCATCACCTTGGAGTAGCTCGCGCTGATGGCCTTTTCTTCGTCGGTCGTCGGGTTCTCGGGAAAGTCAGGAATCTTGTAGCCCTTGGCCTGCAACTCCTTGATGGCGCCCACCAACTGGTGCATGGGCGCGCTGATGTTGGGCAGCTTGATGATGTTGGTGTCGGGCAGCAGCGTCAGGCGGCCGAGTTCGCCCAGGTTGTCGGGCACCTTCTGCGCGTCGGTCAGGGCCTGCGGAAACTCGGCCAGGATGCGCGCCGCGACGGAGATGTCGCTGGTCTCGAACTTGATGCCCGCAGGTGCCGCGAAGGTGCGAATGATGGGCAACAGGGCATAGGTCGCCAGCAAGGGGGCTTCGTCGGTAAGGGTGTAGATGATCGTGGGCTGTTTGGTGGTCATGGCTGGGTCTTTCGCGGTGTGGGTTCCGGTGCTGGTGTCGTCGGCCTGCGCTGTGGCGGGCAGGGGCCTATTCTCGCTAAAAGCACCCGCACATTCCGTCTTTGCTGACCAGAAGCCAGCCGGGCCGCCCGGCGCGCGTAGGTGCTATCCACATGGATAGCACCGCCAATCACAGGCAAGCTTCGGACCGACCGTTTCCAGCCCCGAACTACTGCCGGAGCCCCACCGATGTTGCGTTCAATCTTCGCCCACCCGTTCACCTTGGGTTGTGTGTCTTTGGGCCTGCTGGCCGGCTGCGCCGTGCAGCCGGCCGCGCCGCCTGAAGTGGCGCCTGTCGCCGAGGCTTGCCCCACCGGCGTGCCCGAAGGCGCGCGCTGCCTGCGTGGGCAGGATTC
>JANOLY010000576.1:0-2992 GCA_031420055.1 Burkholderiales bacterium
TGCGCTACGGCATTCCGGACTTCAAGATGGAAAAGAGCCACATCGACCGCCGCATCACCCAGATGCAGGCTGAAGGTGTGGTCTTTCGCACCGGCGTGTTGGTCGGCGCCTGGCCTGCCGCGTCCAAGGTTACCAACGACGCGCAGGAAACCGTCACGCCGGAACAGCTCAAGAGCGAGTTCGACGCCGTGCTGCTCAGCGGCGGCAGCGAGGTCTCGCGCGACCTGCCCGTGCCCGGGCGTGAACTGGACGGCGTGCACTTCGCGATGGAATTCCTGCCGCAGCAGAACAAGGTGGTGGCCGGCGACAAGGTGAAGGGCCAGATCATGGCCACCGGCAAGCACGTCATCGTCATTGGCGGGGGCGACACCGGCAGCGACTGCGTGGGCACCAGCAACCGCCATGGCGCGGCCAGCGTCACGCAGTTCGAGCTGATGCCACAACCACCCGAGGTCGAGGACAAGCCACTCACCTGGCCCTATTGGCCCGTCAAGTTGCGCACCAGCTCCAGCCACGAAGAGGGCTGCGAGCGCGAGTTCGCCATCGCCACCAAGGAACTGGTGACCGGAACCGGCAAGAACAAGGGCCGTGTGGTGGCGCTGAAGACCGTGCGTCTGCAATGGCAGGGCGGCAAGATGGTCGAAGTGCCCGGCAGCGAGCAGGAACACCGCGCCGACCTGGTGCTGCTGGCGATGGGCTTCACCAGCCCCGTGGCCAGCGTGCTGGAGGCCTTTGGTGTCGATCGCGACGCCCGCGGCAACGCGCGCGCGGGCACCGACGAGGGCAGCGGCTACAAGACCAATGTCGACAAGGTCTTTGCCGCCGGCGACATGCGCCGCGGCCAGAGCCTGGTGGTGTGGGCCATCCGCGAAGGCCGGCAGGCGGCGCGCGCGGTGGACGCGCACCTCATGGGCGCCAGCGCCCTGCCCCGGTGATGCGCCGCCGCGCCGTTGGGGTGGCGTCATGATGGCGCACCGCCGCGTGGCCATCATCGGCACCGGCTGGGTCGGCGCCAGCGTGGCCATCTCCACGTTGCATGCCGGCGTCGCCGACGAGTTGCTGCTCACCGACGCGCGCGCCGATGTCGCTGAAGGCGAGGCGCTGGACCTGGCCCAGGGTGCGGCCTTCTACCCCAGCGCCACGGTGCGCACGGCCAGCGTCGAAGAAATGGTGGACGCCGATGTGGTGGTGGTGGCCGCCGGCAGCGGCGGCAAGCCCGGGCAGTCGCGCCTGGAACTGCTGCAGGGCAACGCCAGCCTGGTGGCCGACCTGGGCCGGCGGCTGGCCGGCTGCCGCGGCACGGTGCTGATGGTCAGCAACCCGGTGGACGTGCTGACGCGCGTGATGCAGCAAGCCAGCGGCCTGCCGCCCGAGCGCGTGCTGGGCACCGGCACGGTGCTGGACACGGCCCGGCTGCACCAGATGCTGGGCCTGGCGCTGAACGTGGACCCGCGCAGCGTGCACGCCCAAGTGGTGGGCGAGCATGGCGACTCCGAGGTGGTGCTGTGGTCACAGGCCTCCGTGGGCGGCGTGCCCTTGCGCGACTGGCCGGGATGGTCCACCGCCCGGGAAGAGGCCATCGCCCACCAGGTGCGCCGCGCGGCCTACGAAATCATTGCGCGCAAGGGCGCCACCAACCACGCCATCGGCCTGGTCACCGCCAACGTGCTGCAGGCGCTGTTGCGTGACGAGCGCCGGGTGCTCACGGTGTCGCGCGTGCACATGGGCACGCTCGGCGGTGGCGCTGCCCAACTGCTGGAGTTGAACGGGGTCGCGCTGTCACTGCCTGCCGTCGTGGGTGCGGGTGGCGCCACCCAGGTGCTGCTGCCTGCGCTGGCGCCCGATGAAGCGGCGGCCTTGCAGCATTCGGCCCAAGTGCTGCAAAACGCCGCCGCAACGCTGTTCTGACACCGGCAAGGGCGGGCTTGCGCGGGCTTTCACACCGGGACACCGGCCTGCCCTTCGGGGTAACCCTCGTGCTCAAGGCGCCCGTGCGAGAATCGTTCTCAGTGTTTTCACCAGCCCGGCGCCAGCGCAGGGCCCCAGCGCTTGAAGTCCAACAACCTCATCGAGATCGAGCACGTTACCTTCGGGTACAACACCAGCCGCTTGATCCTGAGCGATATCTCGATGAACTTTGCGCGCGGCAAGGTCACCGCCTTGCTGGGCGGCTCGGGTTGCGGCAAGACCACCTTGCTGCGTCTGATCGGTGGTGTGCATGGGGCCGACGGCGGCCGTGTGGTCTTTGACGGCGAAACCGTCAACCCGCGTGACAAGGCCCAGATGTTCCGCCTGCGCCGACGCCTGGGCATGCTGTTCCAGTTCGGCGCGCTGTTCACCGACCTGACAGTGTTCGAGAACGTCGCCTTCCCCTTGCGTGAACACACCAGCTTGCCCGAAGACGTGGTGCGCGACATCGTGCTGATGAAGCTCAACGCCGTGGGCCTGCGCGGGGCGGCGCCGTTGCGCATTTCTGAAGTCTCCGGTGGCATGGCCCGGCGCGTGGCGCTGGCCCGCGCCATTGCGCTGGACCCCGAACTCATCATGTACGACGAGCCTTTTGCCGGCCTGGACCTCATCAGCATGGGCGTGGCGGCCAAACTCATACGCACGCTGAATGACGTGACGGGTGCGACCTCCATCGTGGTCTCGCACGACGTGCCGGAGTGCATGTCCATCAGCGACTACGTGGTGCTGATGGCCACCGGCGGACGCATCGTGGCGCAGGGCACACCGGCCGAGCTGATGGCCTCCAGCGACCCCGAAACCCGGCAGTTCGTGCGCGGCGAGCCCGACGGCCCGGTCAAGTTTCACTACCCCGCCCAGGCCATCGAGGCCGACTTCGGCATCGCCGTGAGCAACGCGTGAGCTTCATCGCACGACTGGGCGCCGGCACGCTGGAGCAGTTTCGCGGCTGGGGCCACGCCGCGTTCTTCTTCTTCGATCTGTTGGTCGCCGTGCCCGCGTCGCTGCGGCGCTTTGGCCTGGTGGT
>JANOLY010000577.1:0-3282 GCA_031420055.1 Burkholderiales bacterium
CGCCGTTGGATCGCCCATCTCGACATGGACGCCTTCTACGCGTCGGTGGAACTGCTGCGCTACCCCGACCTGCAAGGCCGCGCGGTGGTCATCGGCGGCGGGCGGCGCCACCAGCCCGAGCTGCTGGCCGACGGCACACGCCGCTACGCCACGCTGCGCCACTACACGGGGCGCGGCGTCGTCACCACCGCCACCTATGCGGCGCGCGACCACGGCGTGCACTCGGGCATGGGCCTCATGAAAGCCGCGCAGCTGGCGCCCGACGCGGTGCTGTTGCCGGTGGACTTCGAGGCCTACCGCCACTGCTCCCGCCTGTTCAAGGCCGCCGTGGCCGAGGTGGCGCCGGTGATTGAAGACCGCGGCATCGACGAGATCTACATCGACCTGACCGACGTGCCCGGCGCGCAGGAAGCTGTCGGCCACGACGCGCACGGCGGCGTGCGCGCCGTGGCGCAGGACATCCGCAACAACGTGCGCCGCGTCACGGGCCTGAGCTGCTCGATAGGCGTCACACCCAACAAGTTGCTGAGCAAGATCGCCAGCGAACTCGACAAGCCCGACGGCCTGACGCTGCTGACCGAAGCCGACCTGCCCACCCGCGTGTGGCCGCTGGCGGTGCGCAAGATCAACGGCATTGGCCCCAAGGCCGCGGCCAAGCTGCACAAGCTGGGCGTGCTGACGGTGGGCGACCTGGCAAACCGCGACCGGCCCTGGCTGGCCCAGCACTTCGGCCGGGCCTATGGCGCGTGGCTGTTCGACGCCGCCCACGGCATTGATGACCGCCCGGTGGTGACGCACAACGAACCCGTGTCGATGAGCCGCGAAACCACCTTTGAGCGCGACCTGCATGCCGTGCGCGACCGCGCCGAACTCACGCGCGTGTTCACTGAACTCGCCGAGCAAGTCGCCACCGACCTGCAGCGCAAGGGCTACGCCGGGCGCACCATAGGCATCAAGCTGCGTTTCGAAGACTTCAAGACCGTGACGCGCGACCTGACCTTGCCCACGCCCGTGGCCGACGCCACAGCCATCCGCCACGCCGCCGGCCTGTGCCTGAAGCGCGTGGACTTGAAGCGGCGGCTGCGACTGCTGGGCGTGCGCGCCGGCTCGCTGGTGCGGGTATAACAAGCCACCGACGAACGCGCCAAACACCTCGCTAGCATCGGGGTTCCAAGGAGACCGTTGCACATGCCCGTCATCACCCACATCGAAGACCTGCGCGTCCTGGCCGAGAAGCGCATACCGCGCATGTTCTACGACTACGCCGACAGCGGCAGCTGGACAGAGAGCACCTACCGCGCCAACAGTGCCGATTTCCAGAAAATCAAGCTGCGCCAGCGCGTGGCGGTGAACATGGAAAACCGCAGCACGGCCACGACCCTGGTGGGCCAGGCGGCGAAGATGCCGGTGGCCATGGCGCCGGTCGGCAGCCTGGGCATGATGCACGCCGACGGCGAGATCCACGCCGCGCGCGCGGCCGAGAAATTCGGCGTCCCGTTCACGCTGTCCACCATGAGCATCTGCTCGATCGAGGACATCGCGGAGAACACGTCGGCGCCGTTCTGGTTTCAGCTCTACATGATGCGCGACCGCGACGCCATGGCGCGCATGATCGACCGCTGCAAGGCTGCCCGGTGCAGCGCCTTGGTGCTAACGCTTGATTTGCAGGTGCTTGGCCAACGCCACAAGGACATCAAGAACGGCTTGACGGTGCCACCCAAGCCCACACTGCCCAACCTCATCAACCTGGTGTGCAAACCGCGTTGGTGCTTGGGCATGCTGGGCACGCGGCGGCGCACCTTTCGCAACCTGGTCGGCCATGTCAAGGAAGTCAGCGACATCAAGTCGCTCTCGGCCTGGACCGTCGAGCAGTTCGACCCCCGGCTGTCGTGGGCCGACGTGGCCTGGGTCAAGGAGCGCTGGGGCGGCAAGCTGATCCTGAAAGGCATCATGGACGCCGAAGACGCGAAGCTGGCGGCGGCCGCCGGGGCCGACGCCATCATCGTCAGCAACCACGGCGGGCGCCAACTCGACGGCGCGCCCAGCAGCATCGAAGCGCTGCCGGCCATCGTGGCTGCCGTGGGTGGGCAGACCGAGGTCTGGATGGACGGCGGCATACGCAGCGGACAAGACGTGCTCAAGGCCTGGGCCCTGGGCGCGCGCGGCACCATGATCGGTCGCGCCATGGTCTACGGGCTGGGCGCGATGGGCGAGGCTGGCGTCACCAAGGCCTTGCAGATCATCCACAAGGAGCTCGACGTGACGATGGCCTTTTGCGGCCACACCGACCTGCGCCAGGTCGACCAGCGCATCCTTGTGCCGGGTACCTTCCCGACCGCCTGAGCGGCGCTCAGGCGTTCGGCCGCACGCCCAGCTTGAAGGCGATCATCGCGCGCAGCTTGTTGGGCAGCACGGGCTTGATGAGCAGATGGAAGTCGTGTGTGACGGCTTCGTCTTCGTGGCCCCCCAGGGTGCTGCCGGTGATGACGATGGCCGGCAGCAGGCTTTGTGTGAAGCGCCGGCGCAGCGCGGTCAGCGCCTCGATGCCGGTGGTGCCCTGGGGCAGCCGGTAGTCCACGAGCAACAAGTCGGGCACCTGCGCGTGCGCGTCAGCGACCCAGGCGCGCACGGCGTCCACGGTGTCGAACGCCAGCACCTGCGCACCCCAGGCCTGCAGCACCACCACCAGGCCTTCGCGCACCGCCGCCTCGTCTTCAACCACCACGATGAAACGGCCCTGCAGCGTCAGCCCCAGCGGCGCCTTGCTGCTGCGCGGGCCGTCCGCGCCCACGCTGCCGACGCGGCGCGGCAGCCGGCCCAGCGGCACGTCCATCGAGAACACCGTGCCCTTGCCGATCCGCGAGCGCACGCTCACCGGCGAGCCCATCAGCGCGGTCAGCCGCTTCACGATGGCCAGCCCCAGCCCCAGCCCCTTGCGGTGGTGCGGCTCCAGCGGGCGGCTGCTTTGCGCTTGGTAGAACTCATCGAAGATGCGCGGCAGGCTGGCTTCACCGATGCCGATGCCGCTGTCCCACACCTGCAAGCGCAGGCCACCGTGCCAAGGCCGGCAACTCACCAACACACCGCCGTCTTCGGTGTAACGGATGGCGTTGCTGACGAGGTTGCGCAGCACCCGCTCCAGCAACACCGGGTCGGCCTGGGCGACATGGCCTTCGCCGTGGAAGGACAGCATCAAACCCTTCTCGAAGGCGACCGGCTCGAAGTGCAGGCGCAGCCGACCGAACAGGTCGCGTATGGCCACCGGCGACGGGTTCACATCCA
>JANOLY010000578.1:0-32638 GCA_031420055.1 Burkholderiales bacterium
GCCCGCCGCGCTGGCCCAGCACCAGGTCGGCGATGCGCCGCTGCTGGCTTTGCGAGAAGCCCGGCGCGTCCACATGCGCCAGCAGGTAGGCGCTGTGGCGATGGTGGTCGTGGTGCGACACCATCAGACCCAGTTCGTGCAGGGCGCAAGCCCAGCCCAGTTCGCGCCGGGTTTAGGGATCGGGGTCGGGCAGGGCGGCGTCGAACAGCGCCATCGCGACGCTGGCCACCCGCCCCGCCTGGCCCTCGTCGACATCGAAGCGGCGTTGCAGTTCGGCCACCGAGGCGTCGCGCATGTCGCCCGGCAACGCACGCTGCGCGGATTCGATACGCTCGTGCAGGTCGATGATCACGCCCTGGCGCAGGGCACCTTTGGCAGGCCAGAGTTCGCTGATACCGAAATGCGTGGCCAGCGTGTACAGGATGGCCAGCCCGCCCGGCAGCACCGCGCGGCGCTCGTCCTTCAGGCCGGGCAGTTCGATGCGGCTCATCTGGCCGGCTTCAATGCAGCGCTCGATGCACCAGCGCAGACCCTCGGGCGTGATGCGGCCGTCTGTGACGCCGGCGGCCTGCAGCACGTGCGACACCGAGCCCGCCGTGCCCGACGAGCCCAGCGCCTGCTTCCAGCGCTCGGGTGCGAAGAGCTGCAGGGCCTCTTCCAGTTCGGCGCCCGCCGCCACCTGGGCGGCGCGGAAGCCTTGCTGGGTGAGTCGGCCGTCGCCAAAAAAACGCATCGACAGGCCAACGCAACCCACACCGAAGGACTCGGCCGCCAGGGGCAGGCGGCCCCGGCCCAGGATGAGTTCGGTCGAACGGCCGCCGATGTCGATCACCAGGCGGGTGTCTTCGCTGGGCTGCAGGTGGGCCACGCCGGCGTAGATCAGGCGCGCTTCCTCACGACCCGAGATGACCTCGATCGGGTAGCCCAGGGCCTCTTGCGCACGCAGCAGGAAGGCGTTGCGGTTACGCGCTTCGCGCAGCGTTTGTGTGGCCACGGCCCGGACCTGGCCTGGCTCGAACCCGGCCAGACGGGTGGCAAAGCGGCGCAGGCAGGCCAGCCCGCGCTGCACGGCCTCTTCGGTCAGCAGGCCCTCGGCGTCCAGACCGCCGCCCAGGCGCACCATGTCCTTGAGATAGTCGACACGGCGGTAGCGCCCGTGCAGCAACTGGGCAATCTCCAGCCGGAAGCTGTTGGAGCCCATGTCGATGGCGGCAAGCGCATGGCTGGTGTGGGGCGTGCTGCGTTCCTGCATGGGCCGATTGTGCCCACCGGCTCCCTACAATTGTCGTTTTGCGAAGACAGCCAGGACCTCAAATGATGCCCCCAACCGCTGTGACCTTGGCCGAACCTGCGCGCCGCGCCGCAAGGCGCATCGGGTGCGCCGGGCCGCAGCCGTTCGCGGCGGTCACGCCTTGACGCTGCTGTACATCGTGCTGGCCACGGCCGGCAGCAGTTTGCTGTCGGTGCTGATCGCGGCCTCGCTCACCGTCGCGGTGCTGGGCCGGCTGGTCAAGAACCTGGTTAGCCTGTCAGCCGGCGTGCTGCTGGGCACGGCGCTGCTGCACGTGATGCCCGAGGCGTTCGAGAGCGGTGCCGACGCACAAGCCCTGTTTGCCACCTTGCTGGGCGGGCTGTTGTTCTTCTGGCTGCTGGAGAAGGCCGAGCTGTATCGCCACGACCACCACCACGAAGGTGACGGGCACGACCACCACCATCACTTCGACGCCCAGCGCGCCGGCCGCGGTGGCCTGAGCGTGCTGGTGGGCGACAGCGTGCACAACTTCTGCGACGGCGTGATCATCGCCACGGCCTTTCTGGCCGACCCGGCGCTGGGCGTGGTCACGGCGCTGGCCATCATGGCGCACGAGATTCCGCAAGAGGCCGGCGACTACATCGTGCTGCTCAACGCCGGCTTCACGCGCCGCAAGGCCTTGCTCTACAACGCCTTGTCCGGCCTGGCCGCGGTGGCCGGCGGTGTGCTGGGCTACGTGCTGGTGGGGCCCTGGCAGACCATGCTGCCCTACCTGTTGGTGGTGGCGTCCAGCAGCTTTATCTACGTCGCCGTGGCCGACCTGCTGCCGCAGTTGCAGCAGCGCCTGAACGGGCGCCAGACGCTGGCCCAGGTGGCCTGGTTGTCAGCCGGCCTGGGCCTGGTGTTGTTGGCCAAGGCGGGTCTGCACGCGCATTGACGTGCCGCGCGGCGGTAGGTGGCACCATTGATCAGCGCACCACCAGCACCGGCACCACGCCGTGGGTCAGCACCTTCTGCGTTTCGCTGCCCAACAGCAGCGCGCTCATGCCGCGTCGCCCGTGCGAGGCCATCACGATGAGGTCGCAGTCCTGCGCTTTGGCGTGGTCAACGATCGCTTCCCAGGCGTGCGACGCCTCCAGCGTGTGGCCGGCGCACTGGATGCCCGCGGCCGTGGCCGCATCCACCGCCGCCTTCACCCGCGCAGCCGCCACACGTTCTTGCTGGTCGTAGAAGTCTTGCGGTGGCGTGGGCTGCATTTCGGAAATGGCACTGAATGGAAACGGCTCCTTCACCGACAGCACGAACAACTCCGCGCTGCACAGTCGGGCCATGGACAGCGCATGGTTCAGCGCCTTGGCCGAAATCTCCGAGCCGTCGGTGGGGAAGAGGATGCGCTTGTACATGGGGGGTCTCCAGGTGGTTGGACATGACCGAAGGGCAGCCCAGGTTGGCAGTGTGCGCGCATCAATGGCCGCCGGGTTGACCCGCGTCAAGGCACCATCAGCCGCGCGCCACGGGGCGGGCCGGGTCGGCGCACCACTCGCTCCACGAGCCTGGGTACAGCCGCGCATCGCCCAGCCCGGCATGGGCCATGGCCAGCAGGTTGTGGCAGGCGGTGACGCCCGATCCGCATTGGTGCACGACCTCGCCGCCCTGGGCGACGACGGCAGCGAACTCGGCGCGCAGCTGGGCTGCGGGCTTGAAGCGGCCGTCGGGCTGCAGGTTGTCCTTGAAGAAGCGCAGCCGGGCGCCGGGGATGTGGCCGGCCACCGGGTCCAGCGGTTCGACCTCGCCACGGAAGCGCTCGCCGGCACGAGCGTCGAGCAAGCAGACGCCATCAAGGCGGGCCAGCAGTTCGTCGGCTGAAATGGTGGTCATGGCCGCCGGCAGCGTGGGGTAGGGCGCACGCGCGGGCGGCAGATCGCTGGCAGTGGTCAATTCGCCGCCGGCTGCCAGCCATGCGGCCTGACCGCCGTCGAGCACGGCCACGCTGTCGTGGCCCAGCCAGCGCAGCAGCCACCAGGCGCGCGCGGCGTACGGCCCGCCTTGGTTGTCGTAGGTGACGACTTGAACGCCGGGGGCTATGCCCCAGCGCCCCACTGCGGCGGCCAGAATGTCGCGCGTGGGCAAGGGGTGGCGGCCGTTGCGGCCGGTCTTGGTGCCCGACAGCTCGTCGTCCAGGTGCACGTAACGCGCGCCGGGCACGTGGCCCACCGCGTGGGCTTGCGCCCCGGCGCCGGGCTGGGCCAGGTCGAAGCCACAGTCGAGCAAGACGGGGCGGGCCGACGCTGTCAGCGCCATCAATGCCTGGGCCGTGATCAGGGTGGTGTAGGGCATGGCAGGGTCCTTCAGCTGTCGGTGGAACGGGACGGCAGGGGGCGGGCCTCGGCCGTTGGCGTGCGGGCGCGCAGGTAGGTGGCGGCCAGGCCCGCTGCCAGGATCAAACCGGTGCCAGCCAAATCAGTCCTTGGGCGCCGTGGGCCTGCAGGCCGGTGGTCGCAAAGGCCAGGAGCAGGCCAGACACCACGCCGGACAGCGAGAAGTAGAAGACCACCCGCTCCTCGGGCCCGCCCGCCCGCCCCAGCGCCGTCACCTGCAGGTAGGCCAGAGCCGCCAGCATGCCGCCGAGCAAGCCGCACAGGCCGTGCCACAACTGGTCTTGCGCAATGGTGGGGCGCAGCACCAGGGCCACGCCGGCAAAACCGGCCAACACCGCGGCGAACAAGCGTGGGCCGAGGCGAACTTCACGCACACGGCCATCAGCGCGAACAGCAGCGAGGCCAGCAACATCAACAAGGGGGCAGACATCGCGGCCATTGTGGCCGCGCCGGCGGCTGCGTTTGCGCGGCCGTCTACGGCTTGGCCGGCGCCGGGTCTTGGCCCATCTCGCGCAGGTACCACTCATGGAACTGCTGCATGCCGTCTTCCATGGGGCTCTGGTAGGGGCCGGCCTCGTCGTCGCCGCGTTCATACAGGGCCTGGCGGCCGGCGTCCATGCGCAGGGCGATCTCGTCGTCCTCGGTACAGGTCTCCAGGTAGGCGGCTTGCTGGGCATCGACATAGTCGCGCTCGAAGGCGCTGATGTCTTCGGGGTAGAAGAACTCGATCAGGTTGGTGGTGTGGCGCGGGCCGCGCGGGTAAAGCGTGGACACCACCAGCACATGCGGGTACCACTCGACCATTACCGTGGGGTAGTAGGTCAGCCAGATCGCGCCGTGCGCCGGCGCCAGGCCGTTGCGGTACTTCAGCACCGCGTCGTGCCAGCGCTGGTACACGGCCGAGCCCGGGCGCTCCAGCGCGTGGTGCACGCCCACGGTCTGCACCGAATGGTGGTGGCCGAACTCCCAGCGCAGGTCGTCGCAGGTCACGAACTGACCCAGCCCGGGGTGGAAGGGCCCGACGTGAAGGTCCTCCAGGTAGACCTCGATGAAGGTCTTCCAGTTGTAGTGGCACTCGTGCACGTGCATGCGGTCGAAGACAAACCCGCTGAAGTCGAACTCGGCCTTGGGGCCCAGCTTGGCCAGGTCGGTGGCCACGTCACGCCCGTTGTGCTCGAACAACAAGCCGTTCCAGTTTTGCAACGGGTAGTTGCGCAGGTTCAGGCAGGGGTCGATCTTGAAATGTGGCGCGCCCACCAAGCGGCCGTGCAGATCGTAGGTCCAGCGGTGCAGCGGGCAGACCAGGTGCTCTTGTGTCTTGCCGCGGCCGCGCAGCATCACGGCCTGGCGGTGGCGGCAGACGTTGCTGATGAGCTCGATGCCGTCGCGTGTGCGCACCAGTGCGCGGCCGTCGCCTTCTTGGTGCAGCGACTGGTAGTCGCCCACCTCGGGCACGGCCAGTTGATGGCCCAGATAGCGGGGCCCATGCTGCAAGATGAGCGCTTGTTCCTTGCGGAACAGCTCGGCATCGAAATAGCTTGAAACCGGGAGCTGGGAGCGGCTTTGCTCGAGAGATTCGAGACTGATGCTCAGGTCCGACATGATCCGTGAGGATCCTCCATCGCGAGGACATCGACCCGCCACCCGGAGGCCGGCGCGGGTGGCATGAAAGCCGGCAAGCCAGGCTGCCGACGAAGGGCGCGATTCTACCCACGGGGGTGCCGTGCGGCGCTGGGCATGCCGCCGCGGGGCTTTGCGCGGTCCAGGCGAGGGCGCCAGACCGGATCGAAGGGCGGGCTTTGTCTAGAATCAACGGTTGCTTTTCACCTGCCGAAATGCCCAAGACCGCTGTCACCACGCCGAAAGAACCCGCCAGCTACGAACAGGCCCTGGCCGAACTCGACCGGCTGGTGCAGCAGATGGAAGGCGGCCAGTTGCCGCTGGACCAGTTGCTGGACGGTTACCGCCGCGGCGCTGAACTGCTGGCTTACTGCCGCAGCCGCCTGCAGGCGGTCGAAGACCAGGTCAAGGTGCTTGAAGACGGCGCGTTGAAGGCTTGGCAGGCTCCATGACGGCGGCGGAGTTCGACGCCTGGGCCAGGCAGCAGCTCGCCGACGTGGAAGCCGCGCTAGAAGCCTGGGTGCCGGCCGACGCCCCCGCCGGCCTGGGGCTGGCGATGCGCTACGGCGTGCTCGACGGCGGCAAGCGGCTGCGGCCCTTGCTGGTGCTGGCCAGCAGCCAGGCGCTGGACGGCGCGCCCGAAGCGACGCTGCGGGCGGCGGTGGCGGTCGAGCTGATCCACGCCTACTCGCTGGTGCACGACGACATGCCGTGCATGGACAACGACGTGCTTCGCCGCGGCAAACCCACCGTACACGTCAGGTTCGGCCAGGCCCGCGCCATGCTGGCCGGCGACGCGATGCAGGCGCTGGCCTTCGAGGTGCTCACACCCGGGCGCGGTGTCACCCCGGCCCTGCAAGCGCGCCTGGTCGGCCTGTTGGCCCGTGCTGCCGGCGAGGCGGGCATGGCGGGCGGCCAGGCCATCGACCTGGCCAGTGTCGGCCTGGCGCTGGACGAAGCCGCTCTGCGTGACATGCACCGCCGCAAAACCGGTGCCTTGCTCGAGGCCAGCGTGATGATGGGTGCGGCCTGCGGGCGGCCCACGGCCGCGGCCCAGGCTGCGCTGCTCGCCTACGGCCGCGCCGTGGGGCTGGCCTTCCAGGTCGTCGACGACATCCTGGACGTGACCCAGGCCTCTGAAACCCTGGGCAAGACCGCTGGCAAGGACCAGGACAGCAACAAGCCCACCTTTGTTTCCGTGCTGGGCCTGGACGCCGCGCGCCAGCATGCCGAGGCGCTGCGCCAGCAGGCCCATGCGGCGCTGGCCGACAGTGGCCTGGGCGCGCAGGCCGGCACCCTGGCTGCCCTGGCCGACAGGGTGGTGGAGCGCGAAAGCTAGGATGCTGGCCATGAACAAGTTGTTGAATCAGATCAATTCCCCGGCCGACCTGCGCCGCCTGCCGCGTCAAGACCTGGCGCGGCTGGCCACCGAGTTGCGCGACTTCGTGCTCAACACCGTTAGTCAGACCGGTGGCCACCTGGGCAGCAACCTGGGCACGGTGGAGCTGACGATCGCACTGCACTACGTCTTCAACACGCCCTGGGACCGCCTGGTGTGGGACGTGGGCCACCAAACCTATCCGCACAAGGTGCTGACCGGCCGGCGCGACCGCATGCACACGCTGCGCCAGTTCGGTGGTGTGGGCGGATTCCCCCGTCGCGACGAAAGCGAGTACGACACCTTCGGCACGGCGCACAGCTCGACCTCCATCTCGGCCGCGCTGGGCATGGCCCTGGCCGCCAAGCTCAAGGGCGAAGACCGGCACGCCGTGGCCGTCATCGGCGACGGCGCCATGACTGCCGGCATGGCGTTTGAGGCCATGAACAACTCGGGGGTGTCCGACGCCGGAGTCAGCCCCGACCTGCTGGTGGTGTTGAACGACAACGACATGTCGATCAGCCCGCCCGTGGGTGCGCTGAACAAGTACCTGGCCCGGCTGATGAGTGGCAACTTCTACGCCAGCGCCCGCGAAGGTGTGAAGGGCGTGCTGAAGGTGGCGCCGTCCTTGTTCGAGCTGGCGCGGCGCTTCGAAGAACACGCCAAGGGCATGGTCGTGCCGGGCACGATCTTCGAGGAGTTCGGCTTCAACTATGTCGGCCCCATCGACGGCCACGATCTGGACGCGCTGGTCCCCACGCTTGAAAACCTGCGCACCCGGCGCGGCCCGCAGTTCTTGCACGTCGTCACCAAGAAGGGCTACGGCTACAAGCTGGCCGAGGCCGACCCGGTGAAGTACCACGCCGCCAGCGGCAAGTTCGACCCGGCGCTGGGCTTCCCCAAGAGCGCGCCCAGCAAGCCCACCTTTACCCAGGTGTTCGGGCAGTGGCTGTGCGACATGGCCGAGGCCGATGAGCGCCTGGTCGGCATCACGCCGGCCATGCGCGAAGGCTCGGGCATGGTGGAGTTCCACAAGCGTTTCCCCAAGCGCTACCACGACGTGGGCATCGCCGAGCAGCACGCTGTCACCTTCGCCGCCGGCATGGCCTGCGAGGGGCTCAAGCCGGTGGTGGCCATCTATTCCACGTTCTTGCAGCGCGGCTACGACCAGTTGATCCACGACGTGGCGATCCAGAACCTGCCGGTGGTGTTTGCGCTGGACCGTGCTGGCCTGGTCGGCGCCGACGGCGCCACCCACGCCGGGGCCTACGACATCGCCTTCGTGCGCTGCATTCCCAACTGCAGCATGCTCACGCCCAGCGACGAAAACGAGTGCCGCCAGGCCTTGACGACAGCCTATCGCCAGAACCACCCGGTGGCCGTGCGATACCCGCGCGGTAGCGGTGCCGGGGTGGCCGTGGAGACCACGTTCACTGAATGGCCCTGGGGCAAAGGTGTCGTGCGCCGTCAGGGGCAGCGCATCGCGATCCTGGCCTTTGGCACCTTGCTTCACGCCGCGTTGAAGGCCGCTGACGGCCTGGGCGCCACCGTGGCCGACATGCGGTTTGCCAAGCCGCTGGACGCCGACCTGGTGCTGCAACTGGCGCAAAGCCACGACGCCCTCGTCACCTTGGAAGAGGGCTGCGTGATGGGAGGTGCGGGCAGTGCGGTGCTGGAATGTCTGGCTGCGGCCGGCGTGCTGGTGCCGGTGCTGCAGCTGGGCCTGCCCGACCAGTTCGCCGAGCATGGCGACCACGCCAAGCTGCTGGCCTTGTGTGGGCTGGACGCCGCCGGCATCGAACAGTCCATCCTCAAGCGCTTCGGCAGCCGGCCCGCTCTGGCGGCCGTGAACAGCTGATACAGAACCCCTGAACGGCGCCGGCAAGACCGTGCCCGCCCTGCGGCCCGGTTTTGATGCGATGCTTGCACCCCTGATGACCAATCTCACCGACGCCCTGCACATCCCCGACACCCAGAGCGCCCGCGATGTACGCCACCTGGCGATCCAGCGCGTGGGCGTGAAAGACGTGCGCTACCCGCTGCAGCTGAATGTGGCCGGCGCGGTGCAGCACACGGCTGCGCTGTGGTCGCTGGACGTGGCCTTGCCCGCCGAGAAGAAGGGCACCCACATGTCGCGCTTCATTGCGTGGCTGGACGCGCTTGACGCCCCACTGGACGCCGCCGGCCTGCGCCAGCGCCATGCCCAGATGCTGCACCTGCTGGGCGCCACTGAAGGCCGCATCGAGGCCGCTTTCAGCTTCTTCCTGCGCAAGCGCGCGCCGGTATCAGGCGTGCAAAGCCTGCTCGACTACCAGGGCCGCTGGATCACGCAAACGCTGGCCGGGCACACGGCGGTGTGGGCCGAGGTGGCGGTGCCGGTGAAGAGCCTGTGCCCGTGCTCCTAGGAGATTTCGGACTTCGGCGCCCACAACCAGCGTTCGCTGGTGACGATCCGGGTCGAACTCTTGCAGGCCATCGAATGGCGCGAGCTGGTGCGCTTTGCCGAAGATGCGGCCTCCAGCGAACTGTGGGCGCTGCTCAAGCGGCCCGACGAAAAGTGGGTCACCGAGCACGCCTATCAAAACCCCAAGTTCGTTGAAGACCTGGTGCGCGACGTGGGGCTGGCGCTGAATGCCGATGCGCGCGTGGGCCGCTACAAGGTCGAGGTCGAGAACTTCGAGTCGATCCACAACCACAGCGCCTACGCCAGCATCGAGCGCGGATTCACCCTCGGTCCCTGCAGGTAGCTGACTCTGAATTTGCCAGAGAACGAAAATTGCTCTGACCAACGCAAATTGGCCCATTTAGCACATTTGGCCCAATTTGCCTGATGGGCCTATACTGGATTCTCCGTTCACTGCCCCGGAAGGCCCGTCATGGACGCCACTGGTTCGCAAGTCGCTGAAACCGGACTCGAGCATCTGCAGCGCAAGCCCGTCTCGGACGTCAAGCGTGAGGGCTGGCGGGGCGTGATGAAAGGTGTCGGTGCTGCCGGCAAGCTGCTCATGACCAATCATGATCAGCCCGAGGCGGTGATCTTGTCGCTGCAGGAATTCCGGCGTCTCAGCGAGTTGGCCGACAGCGCCATGCGCGACAGGGAGCGCAAGCTCGAGGCGCTTGGCCAGGCCTTCGATGCCGAATTGGCCGTGCTCAAACAGGCTGACGCCGGCAACCGGCTGAGGCAGGCATTCGGTGCGCCGCTGGTGCTGAAGGGCAAGGTGGTCGCGGGCCGCAGCTTTTGATCGGCCCGTGCGGCAATCAGCATGGAGTTGATGGCCGTGACGCGACGCGCTGCCCCGCCAAGGCGGCCAGAGAAGACACCGCGGTCAAAGCCCGCAGGGCCTGCGGCGAGCCGGCAAAGTGCAGCGGGCGATTTGCCGCGACCCGTGCTGCTCGTTCTGGCGGGCGTCAATGGTGCGGGAAAGAGCTCCATCGGCGGCAATGTGATGCTGCGCCGCCTGGGCATGACATGGTTCAACCCCGACACCTATTCACGCCTGGTGGTGGATCAAGTCGGCCTGCCTTTGGCACAGGCCAATGCCGTGGCCTGGCAGCATGGCCTGGACTTGCTCGACCAGGCCGTGGCGGCGGGCCACAGTCACGCCTTCGAGACCACCTTGGGCGGCGCCACGATGGCGCAGAGAATCGCAGCGGCTTCGAGCACGCACGATGTGCTGATGTGGTTTTGCGGCCTGTCGTGCGCTGAACAGCACACTGTACGCGTGGCCCATCGGGTGGCTGCCGGTGGCCACCCGATTCCCGAGTCCATGATCCGCGAGCGCTGGGTGAATGCGCCGCTTCATCTCATCGATCTGATGCCGCACCTGAAAGAGCTGCGGGTCTTTGACAACAGCGCCGAGGCCGGAATCGGCCACACGGTTGAAGACCCCATGCTCGTCTTGCACCTGCGCCAAGGTGTGGTGGAGTTCCCTGTGGCGCTGGCCGACCTGCAGCGCACGCCCGCCTGGGCCAAGCCCATCGTCATGGCAGCGCGCGACCTGGGGCGTGGTCGCTAGCGATCGCCCCCGATCGCCGACTCGTCCAGCGCCTGGGCCTCAGCCCCACTCACCAGCCAACGCTGCCGCCCACACGGGCGCACCCGGCGCCACGCCCAAGGTGTGCAGCGCATCGGGTGTCACTGCCAACCGGATGCCCTGGGCTTGAGCCCGCAGCCGCGACGCGCGCCACAGGCCGTCCGTCGCACCCGCCAGGACCAGGCAGGCCAGGCCGCCTTCGTCTCGCGCCCAGGCGATGTCTGCCAGCTCGCTGGCGCCCGTGTGGTCGTGGCCCAGCATCAGCGTGCGCTGGCGGTGGAACAGGTTCAGCTCGCTGGCTGCGTGCACCGTGCAACCCACGTGGTACCAGACCCGGGGCAGTGCCATGCCCACCGCCTGGCGCAAGCGAAGTGAGCCGAGCAGCACGGCAGGCTCGTCGTCTTGGCCGGCGGCCTGGGCCAACAAGGCCGTGCAGCGCTGGCGCCACAAGGCCAACCTGGACTGGGACCTGGGCGACCTGGGCGACCTGGGTCTGAGCCTGGGCAACACCTACCTGGCGGGCTACCGCGACCAGAACGTCGAAGGTCTGGCCGCGCCGGAGTGGAACAACCGCGACGTCAAGGCCTATTCGCTGTGGGACTTGACCGGCAGCTACCGCTTCACCAAGAGCATGAAGCTGCGTGCCGGCGTGTTGAACCTGCTGGACACCGCGCCGCCCTTCACCAACCAGTCGCGTTACTTCCAGGTGACCTGGGACCCGACCTGTGGCGATCCGCGCGGCCGCTCGTACTACCTGAACCTGCAGTACAGCTTCAAGTAAGCCACTTCATCGCCAGCCTGCCGCACCTGCGGCGGGCGACCAAGGCCCCCGGCGCTGCCCCCGCGCCGGGGGCCTGGTGCCTTGTGGGCGGCACGCCGTGACGGGCTTCACGCCGCCACGGGCTGTGTAGGAATCTGCCCTACACGGTGGGCGGAAGAAGCGGGACTGCAGTAACGGAAATGGACCGATGTCACAGCCCTTTTCAAATCCCTACAGTTGCTTTCAACGAGATCGCACACCCCGCCCCCGACCGCCCCCCACCCCCAGGAGCCGACATGACCGCTGAACAAATCCTTGCCGAGATCCGCGAAGCCAACCTGTCCTACCTGATGCTGGCGCAAAGCCTGATCCGCACCGACCGCGAGCAAGCCCTGTACCGCCTGGGCGTGAGCGAGGACAACGCCGCGCTGATCGGCGCGCTGACCCCGGCGCAGATGATGAAGATCGCCAACAGCAACACGCTGCTGTGCCGCTTCCGCATGGACGACGACGTGGTGTGGAACCTGCTGGCCAGCCACGGCCGCGGTGCCGCCAACGACGGCATGAGCCGCCTGCACGCTTCCATCGTGCTGGCCGGCCGCCACGCCGAAGCCGCCTGATCCCAAGGAACCGCCATGGCCCGCAACAAGAGCATCCTCACCGAAGCCCGCCAGATCGAGCGTGCCGTCACGCTCATCCACCTGGGCGCCCGCCTGCAGGTGCTCGAGAGCGAAACCGATCTCAGCTACGAGCGGCTGTTGCGCCTGTACAAGGAAGTCGCCGGCAAGAGCCCCAGCAAGGGCCAGCTGCCGTTTTCCACCGACTGGTTCATGACCTGGCAGCCCAACATCCATGCCAGCCTGTTCCTGAACATCCACGAATACCTGAACAAGGCCGCGGCGCTGGACGAGATCGACGCCGTCATCAAGGCCTACCAGCTGTACCTGGAACAGATTGGCACCCAGGGCCTGGAGCCGCTGCTCAGCGTGACACGCGCCTGGCGGCTGGTGAAGTTTGTCGACAACGGCATGTTGACCATGACCGAATGCAGCAAGTGTGGTGGCCACTTCGTGACCCACCCGCACGAGATCTCGCGGCACTTCGTCTGCGGTCTGTGCAACCCGCCGGCGCGCGCTGGCAAGGGGCGGCTGGCCGGGTCTTTGCAGTTCGGGCAGGCTGTGCTGTCACAGCCCGCGGCGCTGCCGGCGCACGCCGCGCACTGACAGCGGTAATGCTGCACGCCTTGCCGCATCGCCGGACTGTCACGCTGCCAGACTTGCGCCGATGATGCAGGCATTGCGGCGTTCATCTCCTCCTGGCACAGACCTCTGTGCTTTTCCAGCGGGTCCCTCGGGGCCACTTTTTTTGTGGGCGAAGAACAGACGGCGCTGGCCCGACTGTTCCGGCCTTGCCCGTCGGGCCGGGCGCAGCACACTGCTCGCCCATGACCCGCCTGCACTCACCCGCCGCCACCCTGCGGCTGCCTTGGCCTTTGCCTGCCCTCCTGGCCTGGGCTGGGGCCTGGGGCGCATGGATCGTGGCGCTGTCCCTGGGCGCAGCGCCGGGCTGGTCACTGCTGGCCGGCACGGCGGCGGGCTGTGGCCTGGCGCTGCCCTGCCAGGGGCATTGGCGGCGTGGGCTGGCCGCGGCAGGCTTTCCGCTTTCGGCCGCGGTGCTGGGCCCCGCGGCAGCGTGGCCGGCCTGGGCCTGGTTGCTGCTGCTGTTGCCGCTGACGGCGCTGTACCCCCTGCGTGCCTGGCGCGACGCACCGTTCTTCCCGACCCCCGCGGCCGCGTTGCAAGGCCTGGCCGACGTGGTCGGCGCTGCGGCACCGCGGCGCGTGCTGGACGCCGGTTGCGGCCTGGGCCATGGCCTGGCAGCCCTGCGCCGGACCTGGCCCGACGCGCGGCTGGAAGGTGTGGAGTGGAGCGCGCTGCTGTGGGCCGGGGCCGCCCTGCGCTGCCCCTGGGCGCGGGTGCGGCGCGGTGACATGTGGGCCGGCGATTGGTCGGGGCTGGACCTGGTGTACCTGTTTCAGCGCCCCGAGAGCATGGGCCGTGCCTGGCACAAAGCACGCGCCGAATTGCGTCCCGGGGCGTGGCTGGTGAGCCTGGAGTTCGCCGTGCCCGGCGAGGTGCCGGTGGCTTGCCTGCAGGGCCCGGGCCGGCGCTCGGTCTGGGTCTACCGGCTGGCGGCCACAGCCGCGGCCCGAAACAGCGCTCAACCGGCCGCCCAGACCGCCGATAACCCACGCAAGCCCTGAACCGCGCCATTGGCGTGAGGGCAGCTACTGGGATCTCCAGACATGTTCGTCATCATCGGTTGGGTCGTCGCGCTGGCTTGCATCTTCGGCGTGTACATCGCGCACGGTGGCAACATGACGCCGATCATCAAGGCGCTGCCTTTCGAGCTCACCACCATCCTGGGTGCTGCGCTGGGCGCCTTCCTGGCCAACAACCAGATGAAGGTCATCAAATCGACGCTGGCCGGGATCGGCCGCTGCTTCAAGGGCAGCAAGTACAGCAAGGCGCGCTACATGGAGCTGATGGCGCTGCTCTTTGACATCCTGCAAAAAGCCCGCAAGGAAGGCCTGATGTCGATCGAAAAGGACGTCGAGGACCCGCACAACTCGCCGATCTTCAAGAAGTACCCCACGGTGGGCAGCGACCACCACGTCACCGAATTCATCACCGACTACCTGCGCATGATGGTCTCGGGCAACCTCAACGCCCACGAGATCGAAAGCCTGATGGACAGCGAGATCGACACCCATCACGCCGAGGAACACGCCGCCGTGGCAGCCATCGGGCGGCTGGCCGGTGGCCTGCCGGCCTTCGGCATCGTGGCGGCCGTGCTGGGCGTGATCAACACGATGGGCTCGGTGGGCCAGCCGCCTGCGGTGCTGGGCGGCATGATCGGCTCGGCCCTGGTGGGCACCTTCCTGGGCATCTTCATGGCCTACGGCTTTGTCGAACCGCTGGGCGGCTTGCTGGAGCAAAAAGTTGAAGACGCCGGCAAGGAGTTGCAGTGCATCAAGACCACGCTCTTGGCCAGCATGCAGGGCTACGCGCCGCAGGTGGCCATCGAGTTCGGTCGCAAGGTGCTGTACAGCGGCGACCGCCCGACCTTCACCGAGCTTGAAGGCCATGTCAAAGGCAAGAAGTAGGCGATAGCGATGGCAGGCGACGCAAAGAAACTCCAGCCCATCATCATCAAGCGGGTGAAGAAGGGCGGGCACGCGGTGCATGGCGGCGCGTGGAAGATCGCTTACGCCGACTTCGTCACGGCCATGATGGCTTTCTTCCTGCTGATGTGGCTGTTGGGTTCGACCACCGAAGGTGACAAGAAGGGCATTGCCGACTACTTCAGCACGCCGCTGAAGCTGGCGCTGTTGTCCAGCGGCTCGGGCGCGGGCGACTCGGCGCACGTCATCAAGGGCGGTGGCGAAGACCTCACGCGCACCACCGGCCAGGTCAAGCGCGGCGAGATCGAAGCCGAGAAGGCCACCGTGAACCTGCGTGTGCTCAAAGCCGAGCAGACCCGCGCCGAGGTGTCGCGGCTGGAAGACCTCAAGCGCAAGATCGAGCAGAAGATTGAAGCCAACACGCGGCTGGCCTCGCTGAGCTCGCAGATCAAGCTGGACCTGACCTTCGAGGGCCTGCGCATACAGATCATCGACGAGGACAAGCGGCCCATGTTCGCCAGCGGCAGTGCCGACGTGCTGGCCAACATGCGCGAGCTGTTGCGCGCGGTGGGCTCGGTGCTGGGTGAAGTGCCCAACCGGCTGACGCTGGAGGGCCACACCGACGCCATGCCTTTCGGCGCGGGCGAGCGCGGCTACAGCAACTGGGAACTCTCTGCCGAGCGCGCCAACGCCTCGCGCCGCGAACTGCTGGCCGGCGGCCTGCCCGACGACCGCGTGTTGCGCGTGCAGGGCCTGGCCGCGAGCACACCCTACGACCGCAAGGACCCGGGTGCGCCGGCCAACCGCCGCATCAGCATCATCGTCATGAACCGCGAGGCCGAAGACCGCGTCTTCCGCAGCGCCATCGACACCCCCGAGCCTGGCCTGCCACCGCGCGTTGAGGGTGGGACGAGTTCAAGTCTGCCGCGACCCGTCCGATAAACCGCTTAGCTGCCGTTCCTGAGGTCCATTGACCATGACCAACCCTGCCGAACTCAAGTTCCTCGTCGTCGACGATTTCTCCACCATGCGCCGCATCGTGCGTGGCCTGCTCAAGGAAATGGGTTGCAACCACGTTGACGAAGCCGAGGACGGCTCGGTGGCCTTGCAAATGCTGCGTGCCAACAAGTACGACTTTGTCGTGTCGGACATCAACATGCCCAACATGAACGGCTTCGACTTGCTCAAGGCGGTCAAGGCCGACGCGGCGTTGCGCCACATCCCCGTGCTGATGATCACCGCCGAGGCGCGCAAGGAAGACATCGTACTGGCCGCCCAGAGTGGTGCTGCCGGCTACGTCGTCAAGCCCTTCACCAAGGCCACGCTGGAAGAGAAGCTGCAGAAGGTTCTGCAGAAACTTGCAACCGCTGCGGCTTGACGAGGCACCACACATGAAGATGGAAGATGCCGCAACCCTGCAGCCTGCCGCGCCGCAGGTGTCGCCTGACGTGTTTCACCAGATCGGCTCTATCACCCGGCTGCTGCACGACACCATGCAGCAACTGGGTGTGATGCCCAAGCTGCAAGTCGCCGCCAACGGCCTGCCCGATGCGCGCAGCCGCCTGAGCTACATCGCGACCAAGACCGCCGAGGCCGCCAACAAGGTGTTGAACTCGGTTGAACAGGCCAAGATCGACCACGCCCACATCTCGCAGGCCACGCGTGACATGGCGCAGGCCATCGCTGCCGACCCGGTGCGTGCCGTGGCCTCGGGTGCGGTGATGAACTTCATGCGTGACATCGAAGCGCGCACGTCGCGCATCGACAGCCACCTCACCGACATCATGATGGCCCAGGACTTCCACGACCTGACGGGCCAGGTGGTGGCCAAGGTGGTGGCTCTGGCCAACGAGCTGGAGGCCAGTCTGGTCAAGGTGCTGGTGCAGGTGGCACCGCCGCAACGATTGAACAAGGTCGAGAAGGCGGATTCGGACGTGCTGCAAGGCCCAGCGGTCAACGCCGACGGTCGCACCGACGTGGTCACCAACCAGGGCGAGGTCGACGACCTGCTGGCCAGCCTGGGGTTCTGACCAGACCGAGGCAGGGCAGGGCGCTGGCGGTAGCCCGAACACGCCCCGCTTTGTGACCCTTATCGGGGGCCTGGCCGCGCCCCGGGGCGGCACCATGGCAAGGCTCAATCCCGAGCCCTCGCCGCCATGGAAAACTCCGCCCAAGACCGCCACTTACCGGCCACGCAGCGCAAGATCGAGAAGGCGCGCAGCGACGGCCAGGTCGCGCGCTCGCGCGATCTCGGACACCTGGTGGTGCTGGGCGGGGGCGTGGCGCTGGTGGCCGCGCTGGCACCCGAGGCCGTAGCCTGGACCCAGGGCTTGCTGGTCCAGGGGCTGCGCTTTGACGCCGCCACGCTGGCCCAGCCCGCGGTCATGACCGAGCACCTGCTGGCTCTGACGGTGCTGATGATGACGGCCGTGCTGCCCTTTGGTGCCGCCGTCATGGCCGCCACCGTGGCCGCGGGCGTGCTGTGCGGCGGCTGGAACTTCACGCTCAAGCCCTTGAGCCCCAAGTTCGAGAAGATCAACCCGCTGGCCGGGTTGGTGCGCCTGCTGGGCCTGCAGCAGTTGGGCGACACGCTCAAGTCCTGCCTGCTGGCCATCGTGCTGGGCACGGTCGGCGCCCTGTTCCTGGCCGCGCAGATACCGCAGTTCATGCAGTTGCTGGCCATGCCGCTGCCCGCGGCACTGGCCACCGGCGGCCGCCACGTGCAGACCGGACTGCTGCTGCTGGGCGGCGTGCTGCTGCTGTTTGCGCTGGTGGATGTGCCGCTGCAGCGCCAGCTGCTGCTGCGCCGGCTGCGCATGGACGTGGCCGAGTTGAAGAAGGAGCACCGCGAAGTCGAGGGCAACGCCGAGGTCAAGGGCAAGATGAAGCTGCGCATGCGCGAGATGGCCAGCCGGCGCATGCTGGCCGCCGTGCCACGCGCCGACCTGGTGGTGATGAACCCCACCCACTACGCCGTGGCGCTGCGCTACGACGAGGCCGCGATGGGCGCGCCGCGCGTGGTGGCCAAGGGGGCCGACCTGCTGGCCCTGCGCATACGCGAGCTGGCCAAAGAAGCTGGCGTGCCGGTGTTGCAAGCGCCGCCGCTGGCCCGGGCGCTTTACACGCACTGCGAGGTGGACCACGAGATCCCCGCGCGCCTGTTCGCCGCGGTGGCCCAGGTGCTGGCCTGGGTGTACCAGTTGCGACACGCCGCCGCCGCTGGCCACCCCGTGGACACGCCCGCGCCGCAGCCGGCCGTGCCGGCCGACCTGGACCCGGCGGCACCGCGCCGCGACCCTGAGCTGTGAGCGCCCTGATGCAATCGCTGCAAGACCTGTTGGGCCTGCGCCCTGGTGCGGCCGGGCGCAGCGGTGCGGCCATCAAGACGCTGCTGCTGCCAGGCTTCGTGGTGCTGATGCTGGCGATGATGGTGCTGCCGCTGCCGCCCGTGGTGCTGGACTTGCTGTTCACGGTGAACATCGCGCTGGCGCTGATGGTGATGATGATTTCGGCGCAGATGGTCAAGCCGCTGGACTTCGCGGCCCTGCCCACGGTGCTGCTGGTGACGACGCTGATGCGGCTGTCGCTCAACGTGGCCTCGACCCGCGTGGTGCTGATGGAAGGCCACACCGGCCCGGGGGCTGCCGGCGCGGTGATCGAGGCCTTTGGCCACTTCCTCATCGGCGGCAACTTCGCGGTCGGCCTGATCGTTTTTGCCATCCTGGTGGTCATCAACTTTGTCGTCGTCACCAAGGGTGCCGAGCGCATTGCCGAGGTCGGCGCGCGCTTTGCGCTGGACGCCATGCCCGGCAAGCAGATGGCCATCGATGCCGACCTGAACGCCGGTCTCATCGACGAAAAGGAAGCCCGACGCCGCCGCGCCGAAGTCGGCGAGGAGGCCGACTTCTTCGGCTCCATGGACGGCGCCAGCAAGTTCGTGCGCGGCGACGCCATGGCGGGCTTGCTGATCCTGTTCATCACCATGGTCGGGGGTTTCATCATCGGCATGGCCATGCATGGCATGGACGCCGGCCAGGCAGCCCGTTCCTATGTCGTTCTGGCCGTGGGCGACGCCCTGGTGGCGCAGATACCGGCGCTGTTGATTTCCGTGGCCGCAGCCATGGTGGTGTCGCGGGTGGGCAAGGACCAGGACATCGGCACGCAGATTCGCGGCCAGGTGTTCGATTCGCCGCGCGCGCTGTGGGTCACCGCCGGCATCGTCGGTGGTTTGGGCCTGATCCCGGGCATGCCGCACTTTGTCTTCCTGCTCATCGCGGCCGGGATGGCCGGGCTGGCCTGGTCGCTGACGCGCCAGAAAGAACGCCTGGCCCACGCGCCCGAGCGCACCGTGGCCAATGACGTGCAGGCGGCCAACGCCGAAGCGAGCTGGGACGACCTCACGCCCGTGGACACGCTGGGCCTGGAGGTTGGCTATCGGCTCATCGCGCTGGTCGACAAAACCCGCCAGGGCGACCTGCTGGCGCGCATCAAGGGCGTGCGCAAGAAGTTCGCGCAAGACGTGGGCTTCCTGCCGCCGCCGGTGCACATCCGCGACAACCTCGTCGAGCTCAAGCCCAGCATGTACCGCGTCACCTTGCGCGGCGCCGTGGTGGGCGAGGCCGAGGCCCTGCCGGGCATGCTGTTGGCCATCAACCCGGGTGGCGTGTCGGCCTCGGCGCAGCAGCTCCTGCCGGGTGCCGCCACCACCGACCCGGCCTTCGGGCTGCCGGCGGTGTGGATCGAGGAGCGCCACCGCGAGACAGCGCAGATGGCCGGCTTTACCGTCGTTGATTGCGCGACTGTCGTGGCCACCCATCTTTCACACTTGATGCAGGTGAATGCCGCAAGGCTTCTCGGCCGTGTGGAGACACAGCAGCTCGTCGAACACGTCACCAAGCTGGCCCCCAAATTGATCGAAGACGTGGTTCCCAAAATGGTCGGTATCGCCACCCTGCAAAGAGTGTTGCAGCTGCTGCTGGAAGAGGGCGTGCACATCCGCGACATGCGCTCCATCATCGAATGCTTGGCCGAACACGCCAGCACCGTCACCGACGCGGCCGAGCTGGCCAAGCGCATACGCACCCACCTGGCCCCGGCCATCGTGCAGCAGATCTACGGCCCCGTGCGTGAGCTGGACGTGATCGCCCTGGACCCCGAACTCGAACGCCTGGTGACGCAGGCCCTGGCCGGTGCCATGGGCTCGGCGCTGGACCCGGGCGTGGCCGACACGCTCAGCCGCAGTGCGGCCGACACCGCCCGCCGCCAGGAAGACCTGGGCCACCCGGCGTGCTTGTTGGTGCCGGATTTGATTCGCGCACCCATGGCCCGATTGCTCAAGCGCGCCGCGCCACGCCTGAAGGTGTTGGGGCACAGCGAGATTCCTGAAACCCATTCGATCCGCATCGGTTCGATCATCGGAGGCACGGCATGAACCTGAAGCGCTTCACGGCCCGCACCTCACGCGAAGCCCTGGCCCTCGTGCGCCAGGCATTTGGCGACGACGCCGTGGTCATGTCCACCAAGCCCTGCGCGGGCGGTGTGGAAGTGCTGGCGATGGCGCCCGAAAGCCTGCAGCAGATTGAACGCCTGGGGGCGACAGCCACAACCGTGCGCCAGCCGAGCATTCCGCTGCCGCGCCCCGGTGACCGCCTGGAGCCCAGCCTGGACGGCGGCGACCCCGAGGTGGCAGCCGACGTGAAGACCTTGGAGATGAGCACGCTGTCGTTCCAGGACTTCGTGCGCGAACGCATGTTGCGCCGGCGCAGTGCCGAGTTGGCCACCGCCGCCGCTGCGGCCGAGCCGCGTGCAAGTGCCGCGCCGCCCATGGTGGCGCCCATCGAGGCTGCCCGCGCCCGTCTGGGCACGGTGCATCGCGAACCGCCCGTGCTGCGCGAGGAGTTGACGCCGGCGGCTGTTGCGCAGTCAGCCACCGTGCAGGCACCGCAGCCGGCGCCGCTGGCGTTTGCACCCCCGCCCCGCCCGGCGGCGCCTACCGTGGCCACGCCCGCACTAGCGCCCCGCGGCGAGCAGATCGAGATGCTGAGCGAGCTGCGCTCGATGCGCGGCATGATCGAGCAACGCTTCGGCGCGCTGGCCTTCATGGAAAAGTTGCAGCGCCAGCCGCGCCAGGCCCTGCTGGCGCAGCGCCTGCTGGACACGGGTTTTTCACCCGCGCTGATTCGCAAGCTGGTCGACGGCCTGCCCGACGATGTCGAAGAACTGTCCTGGGCTGCCAGCGTGTTGGAGCGCAACCTGCCCACGGCCGAGCGCGACAGCGCACTGGAAGACGTGGGCGGTGTCTACGCCCTGATCGGCGCCACCGGGGTGGGCAAGACCACCAGCACGGCCAAGCTGGCGGCGGCCTTTGCGGCGCGGCATGGCGCGTCGCAGCTGGGCCTGATAACGCTGGACGCCTACCGCGTGGGCGCGCACGAACAGCTGCGCACCTACGGCCGCATCCTGGGTGTGCCGGTGCACACGGCGCACGACAGGGCCTCGCTGGAGGACCTGCTGGACCTGCTGTCGGGCAAGAAGATGGTGCTCATCGACACCGCGGGCATGGCCCAGCGCGACAGCCGCACGCGCGAGCTGCTGGACATGCTCGGCCACCGCGCCATCCACCGCTTGCTGGTGGTCAACGCGTCAGCGCAGGGCGAGACCATCGAGGACCAGCTCGCGGCCTATGGCGCGAGCAGCTGCCGCGGCGTCATCCTGTCCAAGATGGACGAGGCCGTGAAGCTGGGCCCGGCGCTGGACTCGATGATCCGCCACAAGCTCACCGTGGTGGCCGTGGCCAACGGCCAACGTGTGCCCGAGGACTGGCACCGTTTGTCGGCCAACGCCTTGATGCAGCGCGCCATGAAGAACCCCAGCGGCCCGGCCTGGCGGCTTGACGATCACGACGTGAGCCTGATCTTCGCCGGCCTGCCCGTGCCCGCGGCCGCGCTGCCTGCCACTTCGATGCTGCATGCCTGAGCCCATGCGCGACTTCTACGCCGCAGCGGCTACCGCGGCGCCGCAGGACCAGGCCGACGGCCTGCGCCGCATGTTCCGTGGCCGCCAGCGCCGTGTGCTGCCGCTGGTGGCCAATCCGCATGTGCCGTTCTGTGGCGTGGTGCTGGACCGCCTGGCCGCGGTGCTGGCCGAGCAGGGCCGCCAGGTGCTGGTGGTGGACGCCGCCTTGCACTCGCCGCCCGCGCACGAACTGGCGTTGCTGGACCTGGCGGCCTGCGTGGAGCGGCTGTCCTCACGCGTGTCCTACCTTGCCGCGCAGGGGCTGCCCATGGCCCACGTGGACACCCGCGGCAGCGCGGATGCTTTCATCGACGCCGTGCAAGGCGCCGCGCCGCAGGCCGAGGTGATCCTGTTGCACGCCGAGGCTGCCGACCTGGCGCGCATGTTGATGCGCCGCAGCGCGCGGCCCTTGCTGATTGCTGCCGACCACCCCGAAAGCGTCAAGCACGCCTATGCCACCTGCAAGCTGCTGGCGCGCCGCTGCGGCCTGATGACTTATGACCTGCTGCTGGCGGCAGCACCTGGTTCGCCACGCGCCCAGGGCATCGCCGCAACACTGGCGCATTGTGCCGACGGCTTCCTCGGCGCCTTGCTGCACGACTGGGCGCTCATCGACCCGGCCGGCGAGCTGGGCGACGCACCCGACGAAGCGCTGGCCAGGCTGCTGGCCGCGCAACTCACGCTCGACGAAGCCCCGCCCCGGCGGGCCGCGCCGGCCCACGCCGCCGCCGGTTCGTTCGAGCCGACACCGATCACATCTGTTTTTCGCTAGAGGGCGCACCCATGTACACCGCCAAGGGACAACTCGACGTCGGCCAACTGCTCAAGCAGTACAGCCCGCTGGTGCGCCGCCTGGCGCACCAGATGATCGCCAAGCTGCCGGCCAACGTCGAGCTCGACGACTTGATCCAGGTCGGCATGATCGGCCTGAGCGACGCCTTGTCGCGTTTCGACGCCTCGCAAGGCGTGCAGTTCTAAACCTTTGCCACCCAGCGCATACGCGGCGCCATGCTCGACGAGCTGCGCGGCAACGACTGGATGAGCCGGGGCGACCGCCGCCACCAGCGCAGCATCGAGACCGCCGTGCACAAGCTGGAACAGCGCTTTGGCCGCGCCCCCAGCGAAGGCGAGATCGCGCGCGAGATGGGGCTGTCACTGACCGACTACCAGGAGCTGCTGGGCAAGGTGCGCGGCACGCAGCTGATCTACCTGGAAGACATGAGCGGCGACGACGGTGACGACGACTTTCTCGACCGCCACGTGGCCGACAAGACCCTGAACCCGATGGCCCGCCTGCAGGACCAGCGCATGCGCGAGGCCCTGGTCGAGGCCATCAAGGTCCTCCCCGAACGCGAGCAGTACGTGATGAGCATGTACTACGAGCAGGACATGAACCTGAAGGAGATCGCCGCAGTCCTGGGCGTGACCGAGAGTCGCGTGTGCCAACTGCACAGCCAATCCATCGCCCGGCTGCGTGCGCGGCTGCGCGAGTGGTAGCGGCGAGCTTGCCCGCAAGGCAGGGCTCGCGGAATGGGGCCATGCCGTGATAAAACACAACACAAGTGTTTATCATCGCGGAAGTGAGGCCAGTCATGTTCGATTACCCCGTAACCCTGACCCCTGACCCCTGACGGCGACACTGTCTTGGTGACTTTCGTTGACGTGCCCGAGGCGATCACGTTTGGCGCTGACGAAGACGAGGCTTTGCTGCACGCCATCGACGCGCTGGAAACCGCGCTGTCGTTCTACGTGGAATCGCGTGCTGCGCTGCCCGTGCCCAGCAAGGCCAGGCGCGGACAGCGCACGGTGCGACCGTCTGCCCTTGATGGGGCGAAGCTGGGTGTGTACAGGGCCATGACCGATCAGGGTGTGAAGAAGGCGGAACTGGCACGGCGGCTGGGTTGGCACATGCCGCAGGTGGATCGCCTTTTTGACTTGCGCCATGCATCCCGGCTGGACCAGATCGAAGCCGCCGCACGTGCACTCGGCCTGAGCCTGGAAGTGCGCGTGGCCTGAGGCACTGCTCGCTACCGGCAACAAAAAACCGGCCTCGGCCGGTTTCTTCGTTTGTGTGACCGGGGCGCATGCCCGGGCCGCGACATCAGGCCAACAGACTGCCGCCTTGCCCCATCGATCGGGAGGTGTTGCCGCCGGCCGAGTACAGGGCGGGCTGGGCGGGCAGGCGGGGCAAGAGCACGTCGATGGCGCGGTCCAGCGAGGCCGTGGCACGGGCCAGGGCCTCGCGCTGGGCGGCCACCTGGCCACCGGCCAGGGCCAGCCGACGGCGCAGGCTGGGCGGCACGCCGCCTGACCTGGCGGCACGGCCGAAGTGGTCGACCGCCGTGGCCAGTGCGGTGTGCAACTCCGCAGCCATGCGTTCCACGGCCGGCGCGTCCTGCCGGTGCAGGGCCATGCTCAATGCGTGCAGGCCGACTTCCACGGCTGCCAGAGGCCCTTCCAGCGCGGCTGCCTGCTGCAAGGTGCGGCGCTCGTCATACGACGTGATCATCGGTCAGGGACCCTGGTTCAGTTGGGCTTGCGGCCCAACAGTTCTTCGGCGTTGATGATGAGCTTGTCGGCAATGACATCGGCGTTGATCTTGAACTTGCCGTCGCGTATGGCCTGGGCAATGCGCTCGACCTTGGCTGTGTCGAACGCGGTGTCGCCGGTCGACACCGACAGCGACGACGCTGCTGGCGACAAGGCGACCTTGGCGCTGGCCTCGGCGGGTTTTGGTGCCGCGGCCTCGGGCGTGGTCTTGCGCTCGGCCGACGAAGGCGAGAAGGGGGGCTTTGAATCGAGGGGACCGATCTTCATGGTGGGCTCCTGTCTGGGACACGGTGACCGTGTTGACCCGTTGACATAGACGGGCTATCGGCCTGTTCGCAGCCGGACTTTAGGGCGAGATGACAAATTTTTACGATTTTGTGCCCCACTTGGGGTTCAGTGGCTTCAAAGGCTCACCTCGACACGCTTTTCGCCCGAGGGCAGGCCGCTGAGCACCCGTCCTTGCTCGGTGCGCACGCGCGCTGGCTGGCCTTCGATGCCGTTGGACAGCGCCAGGCCATCGCCGGTGATGGCGAATCCCGGCCCGCTGGCGCGGATGCGCACGGTGTCGCCGGCGGCAAACCACTGACGGGCCTGCAGGTCGCCTGGGCGCAGGGCATGGCCGGCCGGCACCGGGCGGGCCAGCACGCGGCCCACCAGGTCGGCGCCGACGACAAAGGGTGGGCTGCCGGCGGCCCAGTCGACTTCGACCGTGCTCAGGTCGCCCGTGGCCAGGCGCGCACCCGCGGGCAGGGCGGCCGCTGTGGCCATCGCCGGCGCCAGCACTTGTATCTGCACGGGTACAAAGATGCTCCACGCCACGGCGCCTTGTGTGCAGCGCAGGCCGACGCGGGTGCGGCCGCCTGCCGGGGTGCCACGCGTCAGGTGCGCTTCGGTCTGTGTGCACGGGGCCAGTTGCAGGCGCGGGTCCAGGGCCCCGGCGCTGGCCAGCACGCGCGCACCAGCGGGCGCGCGCGCTGCGGCGGTGCTGCGGGCCAGCTCCACCGCTTGATTGACACCGTCGGCCGGGGGCTGCGCGCCCACAGGCAGGCTCTGGGCGATCAAGGTCGCGGCCAGGGCAGGGCGCAGGTGGCGGATGTTCAGCACGCGGCCAATGTACCGAGCGCCTGGCCCCACTGTAGACAGGAATTGGCGGTGCAATGGCGGCCTTATCCGGCTCATGTTCAGGCCCGTGCTGCCCAGAATGCCTGCATGGGTCAGGGTGTCCACGACCCTGCAGGAGCGTTTGATGATCCCCAAGCTGACCGACTCGCTGGACTTCCACAGCCAGGCCCTGATGTTGCGGGCTGAACGGCAACGCCTGATCGCGAGCAACATTGCCAACGCCGACACCCCGGGCTACCAGGCGCGCGACTTCGACTTCGCGCAAGCGCTGCGCCAGGCCACGGGCGGTGCTGCGGCCACGGGCCAGGGCATTGCGGCCGGCGTGATGGCCGCCGCCGGCAACGGGCGTGCCTCGCCGACCCTGCGCTACGCCACCAGCAGCCAGACCAATCTGGACAACAACAGCGTCGACATGAACCGCGAGCGCGGCGCGTTTGCCGAAAACGCCATCCGCTACGAGTCGACGCTGCGCTTCATCAACAGCAACGTGCGCACCATGCTCGACGCGATGAAGAGCCACAACCAGGGCTGAAGCTGAACCATGAGCCTGTTCAATGTCTTCAACGTCTCGGGCAGCGCGGTCAGTGCGCAGAGCCAGCGGCTGAACATCGTCGCCTCCAACCTGAGCAACGCCGACACGGTGGCCGGCCCCGACGGCCGCGCCTACAAGGCACGCCAGGTGGTGTTCCAGACGCTGCTCATGGGCCAAGGCGGGCAGCCGGCCTCGGCCGCGGGCGTGCGCGTCTCGGAGATCACCGAAAGCCAGGCCGAAGGCCGCCGCGTGCACGACCCCAAACACCCGCGCGCCGATGACCAGGGCTATGTGACGTACAGCAACGTCAACACGGTGGAGGAGATGGTCAACATGATGTCGGCCTCGCGCTCGTACCAGAACAACATCGAGGTCATGAACACGGCGCGCAGCCTGTTGCTCAAGACCTTGCAGATCGGTCAGAGCTGACAGCCGCTGAAGGAGCCGCGCCATGAACACCGTGGACACCGCCACCACCCTGTTGTCCGGCAGCAGCGCCGGCAACAGCGTGAAGACCGCCAACGACGCGGGCAGCGCCGACCGTTTTCTGAAACTGCTGGTCACGCAGTTGCAGAACCAGGACCCCCTGAACCCCCTGGACAACGCGCAGATCACCAGCCAGATGGCGCAGATCAACACGGTCAGCGGCATCGAGAAGCTCAACACCACGGTGCAAGGCCTGAACGGCCAGTTCATGCAGATGCAGGTGCTGCAGGGCACCGCGCTGGTGGGGCGCGATGTCACCTTGCCCGGCAACAAACTGGCGCTGCAAGACGGCACCGGCACGGCCGGGTTCGAGCTGGCGGGTGCTGCCGATCGCGTGACGGTGGAAGTGCTGGCCCCCTCGGGTCGCGTCATCGACACGCTCAACCTGGGCGCACAGACCGTCGGCCGCAGTGCCTTCAGCTGGAACCCGGCGGCGTCGACGGGCGCGGTGGCAGGTGAGGTCTACACCTTCCGCATCAGCGCCACCACCGGCACGACGCGGGTCGGCGCCGAGCCGCTGATGCTGGACCGCGTGCGCGCGGTCAGCCTGGACGGCGACCGCCTGATGCTCGAAACCCAGAACTCCGGCCGCGTTGCCTATGGCGACGTCCGGGCCTTCAACTGATCTGCCCAGGCAGCCAACGCCGTCAACGAACAAGGGACTTCCATGAGCTTCCAGCAAGGCCTCTCCGGACTCAATTCCACCAGCAAGAGCCTGGACGTCATCGGCAACAACATTGCCAACGCCAACACCTACGGTTCCAAGGTGGCCCGCGCCGAGTTCGCGGACCTGTACGCCGCATCGCTGGGCGGCAACAGCGAGAACGTCATCGGCATCGGCACCAAGCTGGCCACCGTGTCGCAGCAGTTCAGCCAGGGCGGCATCACGACCACCTCCAATCCCATGGACCTGGCCATCAACGGGGCGGGCTTCTTTCAGCTGATCGACGCCGCCGGCGTCAACCGCAGCTTTTCGCGCAACGGCCAGTTCAAGGTCGATGTCGACGGCTACGTGGTCAACAACTCCGGCCAGCGGCTGATGGGCATTCCGGCCGACACCACAGCCGGTGCTGAGCCCGCCGCGCTCACGCTGCCCACCGGCCGGATGCTGCCGCCCCAGGCCACCGGCACGGTGCAGGTGGAGTTCAACCTGGACTCGCGCAACCTGCCGCCCACCCAGCCCATCAGCTTCACCAACGTCAGCACCTACAACGGCGCGACCTCGGTGACGGTGTATGACGCCCAGGGCATCGACTCGGCAGTCACGCTGTACTTCCGCAAGACCGCGGCGCCCAACACCTGGGAGGTGTACGCCACCCAGAACGGGCTGTCGGTGAACGACCCCATCGCGCCCGTGACCGAGCTCGTGTTCGCCGACGACGGCAGCGCACCCACCGCGCCATTGACGCCCTTCGACCTGCCTGTCACCAGCGCCGGTGGCCAGATCCGCACCATGCGGCTGGACATGACCAAGGCCACGCAGTTCGGCGCCAGCTACTCCATCTCGGACATGCGCCAGGACGGTTTCAGCGCCGGCCAGCTGACCGCGGTGGCGGTGGAGAAGAACGGCGAGATCATGGCGCGCTACTCCAACGGCGAAACCCGTGGCGCGGGCATCGTCATGCTGGCCAACTTCCGCAATCCGCAAGGCCTGGCGCCCTCCGGCGAAAACGCCTGGCGGCAGACGCCGCTGTCGGGCGACGTGGTGCCCGGCCAACCTGGCGACGGCATCGTGGGTGCCGTGCAGGCCGGCGCATTGGAAGAGTCCAACGTCGACCTGACCGCCGAGCTGGTGAACATGATCACCACCCAACGCATGTACCAGGCCAATGCACAGGCCGTGAAGACGCAGGACCAGATCCTGCAGACGCTCGTGAATCTGCGCTGACATGGCGCCCCCAAGCTCGCTACGCTCGCGCCCCCCCGAGGGGGAGCGCGCCCGCCTTGGGACGGCCCGGCGGCGGGCGCGGGGCTGAGCCATGGACCGCCTCATCTACCTGTCCATGGCCGGCGCCAAGGCCACCATGCAGCGCCAGGACGTGCTGGCCAACAACCTGGCCAACGCCTCCACCACCGGGTTTCGCGCCGAGATGCAGGCCTTTCGCGCTGTGCCGGTGCGCGGCGACGGCGCCAGCACTCGCGTCTACGCGCTGGAATCCACCATCGGCAGCGACACCCGTGCCGGCCCCTTGCAGCAGACTGGCCGAGGCCTGGACGTGGCCGCCCAGGGCAACGCCTGGTTCGCGGTGCAGGCGCTGGACGGCACCGAGGCCTACACCCGCAATGGTTCGTTCCAGGTCGACTCGCAGGGGCAACTCGTCACCAGCGCCGGTCTGCCCGTGCTGGGTGACGGTGGCCCCATCACCTTGCCCGCCGGCGCCGCGGTGGAGGTGGCGGCCGACGGCAGCATCAGCGCCACCGTGGGCAACGGCCGGCCCCAGCAGGCCGGGCGGCTGAAGCTGGTGAGCCCCGAGGCGACACTCTTGCGCGGCACCGACGGCCTGTTTCGCGGCGCTGAGGGCGACCTCACCGCCGACCCCGCCGCACGCGTGCAGGGCGGGGCGCTGGAGGGCTCCAACGTGAACCCCATCGAGACCATGGTGGCGATGATTAGCGCGGCGCGGCAGTTCGAGCAGCAGATGAAGATGCTGCAAGGCGCCGAACAGCGCGAGCAGGGCGCGGCCAAGCTGCTGTCGGCTTGATCGCCGGCGCGGCGTGCGCCAGGACCCTTGGAACAGCCGCCCCATGACCCCGCTATTTCGCGGCTGGCGGGGCTCAAGTCCACGCCAAGATGAGTGTTCATTCGCAGGGGCTCACACACCATGATCCGATCGCTCTGGATTGCCAAGACGGGCATGGAGGGCCAGCAGACCAAGCTGGACGCCATCGCCAACAACCTGGCCAACACCGGTACCAACGGCTTCAAGCGCGGCGGTGTGGTGTTCGAGGATCTGATGTACCAGAACCTGCGCCAGGCCGGCGCGGCCACGTCCGACCAGAGCACCCTGCCCACGGGGCTGCAGGTGGGTCTGGGGGTGCGTGCCGCGGGCACCACACGCAACTTCGGCCAAGGCGCGCTGCAGCAGACTGGCAACAACCTGGACATGGCCATCCAGGGCCAGGGCTTCTTCCAGGTGCAGCTACCCGACGGCAGCACCGGCTACACCCGCGACGGCGCCTTCCAGGTCGACGCCAACGGCCAGCTCGTCACCAGCGCGGGCTACCCGGTGCAGCCCGGCATCACCATCCCGGCGAATGCGCAGAACGTCAGCGTGGCCAGGGACGGCACGGTCAACGTCAGCGTGCCTGGGCAGGTGGCGCCGCAGGCGCTGGGCCAATTGCAGCTGGTCTCATTCGTCAACCCCGCCGGGCTGGACCCGCGCGGCGGCAACCTCTTTGGCGAGACGGCCGCATCCGGCACGCCCAACGCCGGCGCCCCGGGCGCCAACGGCCTGGGCGCCTTGCAGCAAGGCTTTGTTGAAGGCAGCAATGTCAACGTCATCGAAGAGCTGGTGTCGATGATCGCCACCCAGCGCGCCTACGAACTCAACTCCAAGGCCGTGCAGACATCCGACCAGATGCTGCAGCGTCTGGGCCAGCTCTGAGCCATGACCATGAACGTGCTTCGCATGGGTGTGGTGCTGACGGCTGCGGCCGGCTTGTCGGGCTGCTTCACGCTGTACCCGCGGGTGGACGTGGCCGAGACCCTGCCCGTGCCCGAACCCGTGGCGGCGGTGCCCGTCACCGGCAACGGCGCCATCTTCCAGTCGGGCAGCTACCGGCCCTTGTTTGAAGACCACCGCGCCCGCCTGCTTGGCGACACGCTGGTGGTGCAGATCGTCGAGAAGGTCAGCGCCAGCCAGAAGTCCACCAGTTCCATCGACAAGGGCGGCAGCATCGCCGGCTCGGTCACGGCATTGCCCGGGGTCAGGCCGGCGGCCTTCGCACGCGCCAGCGTGGCCGGCAGCTCGGCCAATACCTTTGCCGGCAAGGGCGCCACCGAGAGCAGCAACGACTTCTCGGGCACCATCACCGTCGTCGTGCGGGGGGTGTTGCCCAATGGCCATCTGCTCATTTCGGGTGAAAAGCAGATCGGCGTCAACAGCAACGTCGACGTGTTGAAGTTCTCCGGCCAGGTCGACCCGCGCGCCATCCAGCCGGGCAACAGCGTGCAAAGCGCGCAGGTGGCCAACGTACGGCTGGAACATCGCGGCCGAGGGGCCCAGGCCGATGCCCAGGCCATCGGTTGGTTGTCGCGGGTGTTTCTGTCTGTGCTGCCGATATGACAGCCCCCCAGCTGACTTCGTTCGCTACCCCCCGAGGGGGCGACGCAGGGCCCTTGGGGCGGCCCGGCGGGCCCTGCGATCAGCCGCGGCCAGGTCCGCTAGAGCGCATGGTCCGCGCCGCCATTGCAGTCACCGCTGTGGCTGCCAGCGCAGCGCTGTGGTGGCCGCACCCGGCATCAGCGGCCGTGCGCATCAAGGAAGTGGCGGCCGTGCAGGGCGTGCGCAGCAACCCGCTGGTCGGCTACGGCCTGGTTGTCGGTTTGGACGGCAGCGGCGACCAGACCACGCAAACACCATTCACCACCCAGAGCCTGAACGCCATGCTGCAGCAGCTGGGCGTGACCGTGCCGGCCGGCACCACCATGCAGCTGCGCAACGTGGCTGCGGTGATGATCACCGCGCAGCTACCGCCCTTTGCGCAGCCGGGGCAGGCCATCGATGTCAATGTGTCCTCGGTGGGCAATGCCAAGAGTCTGCGCGGCGGCACGCTGATCGCCTCGGCGCTCAAAGGCGCTGACGGCCAGATCTACGCGCTGGCGCAGGGCAACCTCATCGTCGGCGGCGCGGGCGCCTCGGCGAATGGCTCCAAGGTGCAGATCAACCACCTGTCGGCCGGCCGCATACCGGATGGCGCCACGGTGGAACGTTCCGTGCCCACGCCGCTGCTGGACGGCGACACGCTCACCCTGGGCTTGTCGGCGAACGACTTCAACACCGCGCGGGCCGTGGCCGCGGCCATCAACAACGCCAAGGGCGCTGGCACCGCCACCGCGCTGGACGGTCGCACCGTGCGCATGCGCCCGCCCGCGGGCGGTGACCGCATCGCCTTCCTGGCCGACATCGAGAACCTGTCCTTCGAGCTGGCCCGGCCGGCGGCGCGCATCGTGCTGAACGCGCGCACCGGGTCGGTGGTGTTCAACGAAGCCGTGACCCTGGGCGCTTGCGCGGTGGCCCATGGCAACCTCACCGTCACCATCAGCACCACGCCCATGGTCAGCCAGCCCAATTCCTTTGGCCAGGGGCAGACCGTGCAGGCCGAGAAGTCCGACATCGCCATCGCCCAGGAGGGCAACGCCTTGGTGCAAATGCCGGCCGGCACGCGCTTGAGCGATGTCGTCAAGGCGCTCAACGCCCTGGGCGCCACGCCCATGGACCTGCTGGCTATTCTGCAGGCCATGAAGAGCGCCGGCGCGCTGCACGCCGAGATCGAAGTCATCTGAGCGCCGTGAACAGCCCTGCCTCCATCGACGCCCGCATGGGCCTGGGCGCTGCACGCGGCCTGGCCATCGACGCGCGCTCGCTCGACGCCGTGCGTGCCCGCGCCGCCACCGACCCCAAGGGCGCCGTGCGCGAGGCAGCGCGCCAGTTCGAAGCGCTGTTCATGAACGAGCTGATGAAGAGCATGCGCGCCGCGGTGCCTGATTCGGGCATGCTGGACAACGCCGGGTCCAACCTGGGCAACGACATGCTGGACCAGCAGTACGCCAACCAACTCACCGGCATGAAGGGCGGGCTGTCCGAGGCCATCATGCGCCAGCTGGAACGCCAGATGGGTCTGACGCCGGGGCCCATCCCGGTCACGGGGTCGGCCAACAACACGCCCGAGCTACTGGCCGCCAAGCCCACGCCCACACGCCTGCCGCAGATCGGTGCTGCCGGCTTTGTGCAACAGCACGACGGCGCCGCGCGCCAGGCCGAAGCCGCCACCGGCATCCCCGCGGCCTTCATGGTGTCGCAGGCGGCGCTGGAAACAGGCTGGGGCCGCAAAGAGATACGCCATGCCGATGGCGCGCCGTCGTTCAACCTCTTCGGCATCAAGGCCGGTGGCTCCTGGAAGGGGCCCGTGGCCGAGGTCGTGACCACCGAATTCATCAACGGCCAGGCGCAAAAAGTGGTGGCCAAGTTCCGCGCCTACGGCAGTTACGCCGAGTCCTTCGCCGACTACGCCAAGCTGATCAAGGGCAGCCCGCGCTATGCCGGTGTGGTGGCCAGCGCCGACGCGGCAAAGGGCTTCGCCCACGGCCTGCAGCGCGCGGGCTACG
>JANOLY010000579.1:0-3299 GCA_031420055.1 Burkholderiales bacterium
CATAAGGCGCGTCGCTGGCGTTGTCCTCGACATCGAAGTGCTGGCGCAGGCGCTGCACCACGTCAGGAAACACGGCGCGGGTAACGAGGATCGAGGGGCGGGGCGAAGGGTGGGTCATGGTGGGGGGGATCAATCGTGGAAGTGGGTGAAACCGGCGACGGGTTCGCGCTCGGTGGTGAGGTTGTTCTCGACGGCCGCCGGGTCGGCGTGGCCCAGCGACATGCCGCACACCACCATCTCGTGCTCGCCCAGGCCCAGGTGGGCGGCGATGATGCGGTGGTACTGCATGAAGGCCGCCTGCGGGCAGGTGTCCAGCCCGCGGCCGCGTGCGGCCACCATGATGCTTTGCAAGAACATGCCGTAGTCCAGCCAACTGCCTTGCTCAAGCACGCGGTCGATGCTGAACATCAGCCCCACCGGCGCGCCAAAGAACTCGTAGTTGCGGCCGTGCTGGGCGTGCATGCGTTCCTTGTCGGCCCGGCCTATGCCCAGCAGCGAATACAGGTCCCAGCCCACCTTGCGGCGGCGGTCGATGTAGGGGCTGCGCCATTCGGTGGGGTAGTAGGCGTACTCCTCGGTGTGGCGGGCGCGCTCTGCCGGGTCGTCGTAGGCCGCGCGTATGGCCTGCGACAGCGCGGCCTTGGACGGGCCCGTCAGCACATGCACCTTCCATGGCTGCGTGTTGGTGCCCGAGGGCGCGCGCGAGGCGACGTCAAGAATGGCCTCGACGGTTGCACGCGGCACCGGCGTGGGCAGGAAGGCGCGCACCGAGCGGCGCGAACGCAAGGCTTCATCGACGGCAGCAGTGGCCTGGGGGCTGGGGTGGGTGGGTGGGGTCATCGGTTCGAGCGGGGGATCCATCAATCGAGGGCTTGCAGAGGTTCCAGCGCCGCGCGCACCGCCGCGGGCAGCGGCACCGGCTTGCGGCTGGCTCGGTCGACATACACGTGCACAAAGTGGCCAGCGGCCGCGCAATGCTCGTCGCCCTGCGCGAACAGGCCGATCTCGTAGCGCACGCTGGAGCGCCCCAGGTGCGCCACGCACAGGCCGGCGTCCAGGGTTTGCGGGAAGGCCAGCGGCGCGAAGTAGTGGCATTGCGTTTCGACCACCAGCCCGATCACGCTGCCGCCGTGGATGTCCAGTGCGCCGGCCTCGATCAGCCAGCGGTTGACCACGGTGTCGAAGTAGCTGTAGTAGACGACGTTGTTGACGTGGCCGTAAACGTCGTTGTCCGACCAGCGCGTTTCGATGCGGCTGAAGCGCGGGTAGTGCGAACGGGGGCTGGGGGCGACGCGCGAGCTCATGCCGTGCATTTTGGGGCCGGCCCGTGGCGGGTCTTCCAGCCTTGCCACGATTCACAAGCCAGCTCCAGCGTGCGGCGCTGGATGTCCACCGTGGTGGCCAGCTCGCGGCCGTAGCCGCCGGCCATGACCACTGCGGCCGCGATGCCGCGTTCGCGCAGCGCTTGCAGCACGCGGCGGTCGCGCTCGGCCAGGCCGGCGGCGGTCAGCTTCAAGCGGCCCAGGCGGTCGTTTTCGTGCGGGTCGGCGCCGGCCAGGTAGAAGGCCAGCTGCGGCGGCTGCGCGGCTTGAAGGGCCCAGGCGCGGGCCAGGGCGTCGTCCAGCGCTGCCAGGTAGGGCGTGTCGGTGCAGCCATCGGGCAGGGCCACGTCCAGGCTGCTGGCTTCTTTTCGAAACGGGAAATTCTTCTCACCGTGCAGCGAAAGCGTGAACACGCTGGCGTCGTCGGCAAAGATGGCCGCCGTGCCATTGCCCTGGTGCACGTCCAGGTCGATCACCACCACCCGAAGCAGTCCGCGGCCGGCGCCGTGGCCACGGCGGTGCCATTCGGCCTGCATCAAGCGCGCGGCGACGGCCACGTCGTTGAAGACACAGTAGCCAGAGCCCTTGTGGGCGTAGGCGTGGTGGGTGCCGCCGGCCAGGTTGGCGGCCACACCTTCGCGCTCGAACAGCGCGGTGCGCGCCGCGGCAATGGTGGCCCCCACCGAGCGCCGCGCCCGCTCCACCATGCGCGCTGACCAGGGGAAGCCGATCTCGCGCTGCTGCGCCGCGCTGGTGGTGCCTTCAGCCACGGCGGTGATCCACGCCGGGTCGTGCGCCAGGGCCAGTTCGCCGTCGCTGGCGGCGGGCGCTTCGGTCACGCGTAGCTGCGGCAAGGTGGACTCAGCGGCCTCGCGCAGCAGCAGGTACTTGGACATCGGGAAGCTGTGGCCCGCGGGCAGGGGCAGCACAAACTGGTCGGAGTGAAAGGCGCGCACGGAGGCCGATTCTAGAAAGCCACCTCTACTTTGTTGCGCCGCAGCAAAATAGTGCTTGCAAGCGCCCGGAGGAACCCTATACTTCGTTTCATGTTGCAGCGCAGCAAAACAGTCTGAAAGCGCGGCAGCCGCTCACCGAACCGCTCACCAAACCGCTACCCAGGAGATACACATGAACTTCACCAACGAACAAATGATCGCCGCCCACAAGGCCAACCTCGAGACCCTCTTCGGCCTGACCACCAAGGCGTTCGAAAGCGTCGAAAAGCTCGTCGAGCTGAACCTGCAAGTCGCCCGCACCTCGCTGGCCGAAGCCGCAGAAACCGCCAACGCCGCGCTGGCCGTCAAGGACGCGCAAGAACTGATGGCCCTGCAAGCCAGCCTGCTGCAGCCAGCCGCCGAGAAGGCCGCTGCTTACAGCCGCCATGTGTATGACATCGTTGCCGGCGCCAGTGCCGAAGCCAGCAAGACGGCCGAGGCCACCATGGCCGACAGCCAAGCCAAGGTGCTGGCCATGGTCGACACGGCTGTGAAGAACGCGCCGGCAGGCAGCGAAAACGTGGTGGCGCTGGTCAAGTCGGCCGTGGCCGCTGCCAACAACGCCTACGAGAGCGTGCAAAAGGCCACCAAGCAAGCCACCGAAGTGGCCGAAGCCAACTTCAAGTCGATGAGCGCCACCGCCGCCAAGGCCACGCAAACGGCCACCCGCGCCAAGCGCTCGGCTTGATCCACCCGGGGCGCCATGCGCCCTGTCAAGTGCCGCAAGCGCTTGACGTATGAAACGAAGAAGGGGCCCGGTGGCAACACCGGGCCCCTTCTTTCATGGGCGACGCGATCAGCGCGTCAGCGTGGCGATGCGCGCTCGCAGTTCGGGCAACTGCCGCAAGGCCGCCTCTCGCCCGGCCAGGATGGCCTTCTGGCGGGCGCCGAAATCAGCGCTGGCCACGCCCGTGAGCACCGGGCGCAGCACCACGTCGGCATCGCGCAGTTCGAACTGGTTGATGCTGCGGCCCATGATGGC
>JANOLY010000580.1:0-2211 GCA_031420055.1 Burkholderiales bacterium
AACCATTCTCGGTGGCCGTGAGCACGCTCTGTGTCTCGTCCTCGGCCACCAGCATCGCGATGACCTTCTGGCTGGGTTCCAAGGCCATGCCGCGCACGCCGCGGGCGGTGCGCCCCAGGGGCCGCACCTCGTCTTCGGCGAAGCGCACGGCCTTGCCACCATCGCTGAACAGCATCACGTCGTGCTGGCCATCGGTGAGCGCCGCGCCTATGAGGTAGTCGCCTTCGTCCAGATCGACAGCAATGATGCCGGCCTTGCGCGGGTTGTCGAACTCGTCCAGCGAGGTCTTCTTGACGGTGCCCAACGCGGTGGACATGAAGACGTAGTGGTCGGCCGGGAAGCTGCGGAACTCGTCCGTCAACGGCAGCACGACCGTGATCTTCTCGCCCGGCTGCAGCGGGAACATGTTGACGATGGGCTTGCCGCGCGAGGCGCGCCCGCCCTGCGGCACTTCCCACACCTTCAGCCAGTACACACGGCCGCGGTCGCTGAAGCACAGGATCCAGTCGTGCGTGTTGGCGATGAAGAGCTGGTCGATCCAGTCGTCTTCCTTGGTCTGTGTGGCCTGCTTGCCGCGCCCGCCGCGCTTTTGCGCGCGGTACTCGCCCAGTGGCTGGCTCTTCACGTAGCCGGTGTGGCTGAGTGTCACCACCATGTCGGCCGGGGTGATGAGGTCTTCGGTGCCCAGCTCCAAGGCATTGCGCTCGATCACGCTGCGCCGTGCGCCGGCCTTGGTCTGGCCAAACTCCAGGCGCAGCGCGGCCAGCTCGCCGCTGATGATGGCCGTGACACGCCCCGGGGTGGCCAAGATGTCCAGCAGGTCGGCAATCTGCGCCATCACCTCGCGGTACTCGCTGATGATCTTGTCCTGCTCCAGCCCGGTCAGGCGCTGCAGGCGCATCTGCAAAATCTCTTGTGCCTGGTCGTCAGACAGGCGGTACAGCCCATCGGGTTGCAAACCGTAGCTGACAGGCAGGCCCTCGGGCCGGTACGCTGCGCGGCCGCCTGTCGTGCTTTCTTCGGCGCGGGCAAGCATTTCGCGCACCATGGAAGAGTCCCAGCTCTTGCTCATCAGCGCGGCCTTGGCCACCGGCGGCGTGGGGCTGGTCTTGATGGTCTCGATGAACTCGTCGATGTTGGCCAGCGCCACGGCCAGGCCTTCGAGCACGTGGCCGCGTTCGCGGGCCTTCTTCAATTCGTACACGGTGCGCCGGGTGATGACCTCGCGGCGGTGGTCCAGGAAGACCTCGACCAGTTGCTTCAGGTTGCACAGCCGCGGCTGGCCGTCAATCAAGGCCACCATGTTGATGCCGAAGGTGTCCTGCAGTTGCGTCTGCTTGTACAGGTTGTTCAGCACCACCTCGGGCACTTCACCGCGCTTCAACTCGATCACCACGCGCATGCCGGACTTGTCGCTCTCGTCCTGGATGTGGCTGATGCCTTCGATCTTCTTTTCGTGCACCAACTCGGCCATGCGCTCGAGCAGGGTCTTCTTGTTCACCTGGTACGGAATCTCGTCGACGATGATCGACTGGCGCGCGCCCTTGTCGATGTCTTCGAAGTGGCACTTGGCGCGCATCAGCACCTTGCCGCGGCCGGTGCGGTAGCCCTCACGAATGCCGTTGACGCCGTAGATGATGCCGGCGGTGGGGAAGTCGGGCGCCGGGATGATCTCCATCAGCTCCTCGATCGTCGCCTCGCTGTTCTTCAGCAGATGCAGGCAGGCATCGACGACTTCATTCAGGTTGTGCGGCGGGATATTGGTGGCCATGCCCACCGCGATGCCGGCCGAACCATTGACCAGCAGGTTCGGCAGTCGGCTCGGCAGCACCAGCGGCTCGCGCTCGGAGCCGTCGTAGTTGGGGCCGAAATCGACCGTCGCCTTGTCGATGTCTTCCAACATCTCGTGGGCGATCTTCGACAGGCGAATCTCGGTGTAGCGCATCGCCGCGGCGTTGTCGCCATCGACCGAGCCGAAGTTGCCCTGGCCATCGACCAGCATGTGGCGCAGCGAAAAATCCTGCGCCATGCGCACGATGGTGTCGTAAACCGCCGTGTCGCCATGCGGGTGGTACTTGCCGATCACGTCGCCGACGATGCGCGCCGACTTCTTGTAGGGCCGGTTCCAGTCGTTGTTCAGCTCATGCATCGCAAAAAGCACACGCCGGTGGACGGGCTTCAGACCGTCGCGGGCGTCAGGCAGTGCGCGGC
>JANOLY010000581.1:0-5211 GCA_031420055.1 Burkholderiales bacterium
GCCACCGCTGCGACCAGCAGCGACGAGGTCTGCGGGTCGATGACCCGGGCGCCGAGCGCGGTCTGGAAAACGACAAAACCGAACTCGCCGCCTTGCGCCAGCAGGATCACGAACACCGGCCGCTCCGCCAAGGGCACCGGCATCGTGCGCGCCATGGCCCACAGCACGCCGGCCTTGATCAGCACAAAGCCGGCCACCACGGCGGCCACCAGGCCCGGGTTGCGGGCCACCACGGCGAAGTCGATGCTCATGCCCACGGCAATGAAGAACAGGCCCAGCAGCAGGCCTTTGAAGGGCTCGATGTCGGTTTCCAGCTCGCGCCGGTACTCGCTTTCGGCCAGCAGCACGCCGGCCAGGAAGGCGCCCAGCGCCATCGACAAGCCCACGCCGTGCATCAGCGCCGCCGTGGCCACCACCAGCAGCAGCGCGGCGGCGGTGAAGATCTCGGGCGTGTTGCTGCGCGCGATCCAGCGCAGCGCCGGGCGCAGCAGCAAGCGCCCGCCCAGCACGATGGCAGCAATCACCGCCAGCGCCTTGGCCGCGCCCAGCCAGCCGCCGCCGTCACCGGCCGCGCCGGCCACGGCCACGGCCAGCAGGGGCAGCAGGGCCAGGATGGGGATGGCGGCCACGTCTTGCAGCAGCGCCACGCTGAGCAGGTTGCGCCCGCCGGTGGTGGCCATCAGGTTGCGCTCGTTGAGCACGCCCAGGCCGATGGCTGTGGAGCTCATGCCCAGGCCCAGGCCGGCCACCAGGGCCAGTCGCCAGTCCAGGCCGGCAGCCAGTGCCACGCCAGCGATCAGCGCGGCCGAGCCGAACAGCTGCACGCTGCCCCAGCCGAAGATGGGCCGGCGCAGGCTCCACAGCCGGCGCGGTTCAAGCTCCAGCCCCACCAGGAACAGCATCAGCACCACGCCAAACTCGGCAAAGCTGAGCATGGCCTGGGGGTCGGTCACGAGTTGCAGGCCCCAGGGCCCGATAGCGATGCCCGCGGCCAGGTAGCCGATGATGGAACCCAGCCCCAGCAGCCGCGCCAGCGGTACGGCCAGCACGGCTGCAGCCAGGTAGATCAGGGTGGCGTGCAGCCAGGCAACGGAGTGTTCCATCGGCAGTGCGCTGGGCTCAGGCGGTGTTGAGTGGGCGGGCGTCGTCGGGCACGTCACAGGCAGGGCAGGCCGGCAAGTCCTTCATCTCCGGCCAGTCCGGCCAGGTCTGCAGCCGCTGCACGAACACGGCCGCGTGGGCGTCCAGCGCAGCGTCGTTGGCGCGGTGGGCGCCATGCAACAGCAGTGGCGGCAGCCAGCGCATGCCGGTCAGCGCGGCGGTCTGGTCGTAGGGGTGCAAGAAGGCATCGAAGAAGTAGCGGTTGTAGCTGTCGGGCCGGTACGAACTTTCAGGCCCGCCGGTGGACGCCACCAGCCAAAGGTCTTTGCCGCGCAGAGCGTGGCCGCCCGGCCCATAGGCCCAGCGAAAGGCGAAGACCTCGTCCAGCCACAGTTTCATCAAGGGCGGCATCGAGTACCAGTGCACCGGGTGCAGCCACACCACCAGCCGGGCGCTGGCAAGGGCAGCCTGCTCGGCGGCAATGTCGATGAGGTAGTCCGGGTACAGCGCGTACAGGTCGCGCACCGCCACGCGGGCCGCAGCAGCCTGGGTGGCCGCCTGCATCATCCGCTGCGTGGTGCGCGAGTGCTCCAGCTGGGGGTGGGCGGCGATGACGAGTACGGCTGCCATGCGTGTGTTGATGGGGTGGGGGTTGCAGCTGGGCACGCCGACCGCTGCCGCTACCATAGCCCACGCCACCAACTGCCCCCTGAGCCTGCAAGGAGCCTGACATGCCCGTGATCGTGGTCGCCAACCCCAAGGGCGGGGCTGGCAAGAGCACCCTGGCCACCAACCTGGCGGGCTGCCTGGCAGCCGCCGGGCACCGCGTGATGTTGGGCGACATCGACCGCCAGCAGTCGGCGCGCCAGTGGCTGGACTTGCGCTCCCAAGCCGCGCCCCGGGCGCCGGCCATCCAGGGCTGGGACGTGTCGGCCGACGACATTGTCAAGCCGCCCAAAGGCACCACGCATGTGGTGCTGGACACTCCGGCCGGCCTGCACGGCAAGCGACTGGATGCCGTGATGCGCATCGCCGACCGCGTGCTCATCCCCCTGCAGGCCAGCCTGTTCGACATCCAGGCCACCCACGCCTTTGTGCTCGCCCTGCGCCAGCACCGGCGCGCACAGGCCGTGCAGCTGGGCCTGGTGGGCATGCGGGTGCGTGAACACACCAAGGCGGTGGAGCAACTGCACCACTACCTGGCCACCGTGCCCGTGCCGGTGGTGGCCTGGTTGCGCGACACCCAGAACTACGTGCAACTGGCCGCCCATGGCCTGACGCTGTGGGACGTGGCGCCCAGCCGCGTTGAGCGCGACCTGGCGCAGTGGCAGCCGCTGCAGCACTGGGCCACCACATGACGCAGTTCGCGCGGCTGGACGAACTGCAAGGCCTGATCGGCCAGGAGCTGGGTGTGAGCGACTGGGTGCAAGTGGACCAGTCACGCATCGACCAGTTCGCAAAGGCCACCGGCGATCACCAGTGGATACACACCGACCCGGTGCGCGCGGCGGCCGGCCCGTATGGAGCGACAGTGGCGCACGGCTTTCTCACGCTGAGCTTGCTGCCCATGATGTTCGAGACGGCGTTCGCGGTGGCTGACGTGGTCATGGGCATCAACTACGGGCTCAACCGCGTGCGCTTCCCGGCGCCCGTGCCGGCTGGCAGCCGCGTGCGCGGGCGCTTCGTGCTGCGCGCCTGGGAGACCTTGCCCGGCGGCGCGCAGCTGACCGTGGAGGTGAGCATGGAGCGCGAGGGCTCGGCCAAGCCGGTGTGCGTGGCCGAATCGATCTCACGACGCTTCGTGGCGCCGTCCCCGTCGTGACCGTCTGGCGATCACCCCCAAGCGGGGGATGCGGTGGCGCCAGGCGCGTCTATCAGAATGAAACTCAACACCACCCCAGGAGGCGCTATGAAGGTTCTGCTTGTCGATGACCACCCGCTCATCCTTTCAGCGCTGCAAATGGTGATTCAGAACGTGGGTCATGGCGTGTCGGTGGTGGGCGTTGACAGTGCAGCCGGGGCGCGCGCGACTCTGAGCGACGACCCGGACTTCGACCTGGTGCTGCTGGACCTGGCGCTGGGCGACGCCGACGGCTTCGATGTGCTGGTGGAGTTTCGCGCCACCTACCCGGCTGTGCCGGTGGTCGTGGTGTCGGCGTCAGAACGCACCAGCGACGTTATCCGCGCCATCGACAGCGGTGCCATGGGCTTCGTGCCCAAGAGTTCGTCGCACGCCGAGTTGCACGAGGCGCTGCGCATGATCATGTCCGGCTCGATGTACGTGCCGCCGTCGATGCTGGGCCTGGAGTTCGGGCGCAGCCAGGGCGGTGACACCGTGCCCGGGGTGGTGCGCGGGCTGGGTGAGTCGGCGGCGGGCGTGTTGCCGCTGGGGGCGGCTGCCCAGCCGGAGTCTCACCAGAAGCTGCCGTCCATCGCCGACATCGGCCTGACGCCGCGCCAGGCCGAGGTGCTGGGGCTGCTGTTGCAGGCGCTGCCCAACAAGCTCATCGCCCGCCAGCTCAACCTGTCGGTCGAAACCGTGAAGGACCATGTCGCCGCGGTGCTGCGCGTGCTGGGCGTGAACACGCGCACGCAGGCCGTGCTGGTCGTCAGCCAGATGACGCAGGGGCAGGGCGGCTTCTTCACGCGCAAGCCACCACAGCGCTGAGGCGCCGGTCCAGGCCATGGCAACGCCAGAACAACCCGCCGTCGGCGCCACGCCGGACCGGGGTCGCAGCAGGCAAGCTGGCCATGTGCGGGCGCTGTTCGTGCAGTCGCCTGCCTCGCTGACCGGCAACCTGATCGGCGTCGTGCTCGTCGGCGCCATCTTCTGGCCGCTGGCCGGCCGCGTGCCGATGTCGGCCTGGTTGGGCATGGCTGCCGCCCTGTGGCTGCTGCGGCTGGCCCACTACCTGCGGTTCGTCAAGCAGCGCGACGCCGCCGACACCACGCTGCAGCAGTGGCGTGGTAGCTGGCGCGCCCTGGTGCTGGCGCAGGGCAGCATGTGGGGTGTAGCGGCCTGGCTGTTCTGGGGGCTGGGCACGGCCTACCACCAGGTGTCGCTGATCCTCATCGTCTATTCCTACTGCCTGGGCTCGGTGCAATTGCTGGCCACCCAGTGGCGCATCTTCCTGGTCTTCATCACGCTGGTGCTGGCGCCGCTGATCGTGCGCATCGCCACCGACAGCGACCAGCCCTGGCACCTGCAACTGGCCGGGATACTGACGCTGCTGTTCGGCATCACCGTGCTCATGGGCCGCACCTACGGCAGTGCGCTGGGGCACGCCATCTCGCTGAAGGCGCGCACCGACGAGCTGGCCGCGCAGCTGCGCGTCGAGATGCACGAAGCCGAAGAAGCGCGCCGCGCGGCGGAGAGTGCCAACCGCGCCAAGACACAGTTTTTTGCCGCTGCCAGCCACGACCTGCGCCAGCCGCTGCACGCCATGGGCTTGTTTGCCGAGGCCTTGCGCCAACGCAGCCACGACCCCGAGGTGGCCTCGCTGGTCAACAGCATCAACGAATCGGTGGACGCGCTGGAGGGCTTGTTCAGCGAGCTGCTCGACATCACGCGCATCGACACCGGTGGTGTGGATGTGAACCCGTCGCCGGTGGCCATACGCGACCTGTTCGGCCGGCTGCGCCTGCACTTCGAGCCGGTGGCCTTCGAGAAGGGTTTGATGCTGTCCTTCCACGGCGAACGCCACGTCGCCCAGGCTGACCCGGTGCTGCTGGAGCGGGTGCTGCGCAACCTGGTCAGCAACGCCATCCGCTACACCGAAGACGGCGGCGTGCTTGTGGCGTGCAGGCCGCGCCACGGCAAGCTGTTGCTGCAAGTCTGGGACAGCGGCGACGGCATCGCTGAAGCCAACCAGCCGCAGATCTTCGATGAGTTCTATCAAGTGCATGGCAGCGCGCCGCTGGCCGCGCACCAGAAGAAGGGCCTCGGCCTCGGCCTGGCCATCGTCAACAAGCTCGCCGGTCTGCTCGAAGCGCCGCTGGCCGTGCGCTCGGTGGCCGGCCGTGGCACCGTGTTTTCGATCGAGGTGCCGGTGGGCCGCGAGCCGCGCACGATCTCGCCGCCGCCACCGTCGAGCGCCGCGCACCTCGGCC
>JANOLY010000582.1:0-2709 GCA_031420055.1 Burkholderiales bacterium
GGCCGGGTCTGCGTGCGCTGCGGCGGGCAGCGGTGCCGGCTGATGTGTCGCACCCTGCCATGGCGGTCAACCTCGACGCCTGCATCCAGTGCACACGCTGCGTGCGCGCCTGCCGCGACGAGCAGGTCAACGGCGTGATCGGCCTGGCGCTGCGCGGCGAGCAGTCGCGCATCGTCTTCGACCTGGGTGACGCCCTGGGCGGCAGCAGTTGCGTGGCCTGTGGCGAATGTGTGCAGGCCTGTCCCACCGGGGCTCTGGCACCGGCCAGCGGTGCGGCGCAGCGGCCGGCCGAACAGCTGGTGGACTCGCTGTGCCCGTGGTGCGGCGTGGGCTGCCAGGTGCGCTACCACGTCAGCGGCGATCGCATCACCATGACCGAAGGCCGCGACGGCCCGGCCAACCATGGCCGCCTGTGCGTGAAGGGGCGCTACGGCTTTGACTACAGCCAGCACGCCCAGCGGCTCACCACGCCGCTGATCCGCCGCGCCGACGCGCCCAAGGACGCCGCCGCCATGGCCGACCCCGAGCATGCACTGCGCGCCTGGTTCCGCCCGGCCAGCTGGGACGAGGCGCTGGAGGCTGCGGCCGGCGGCTTGGCGCGCTTGCGTGACCAGCACGGCGCGCGCGCGCTGGCCGGCTTCGGATCGGCCAAGGGCAGCAACGAAGAGGCCTACCTGTTCCAGAAAATGGTGCGCCTGGGCTTTGGCAGCAACAACGTCGACCACTGCACGCGGCTGTGCCACGCCTCCAGCGTGGCCGCGCTGCTGGAGGGCCTGGGCTCGGCAGCTGTCAGCAACCCGGTGATGGACGTGCTGCAGGCCGACGTGGTCATCGTCATCGGCGCCAACCCGAGCGTGAACCACCCGGTGGCCGCGAGCTGGATCAAGAACGCCGTGCGTCAGGGCACGCGCCTGGTGGTGATGGACCCGCGGCTGAGCGATCTCACGCCCCTGGCCCACACCCACTTGCAGTTCCGCCCGGCCAGCGATGTGATGCTGCTCAACGCCATGATGCAGACCATCATCGAAGAAGGCTTGGTCGATGCCCGCTTCATTGCCGAGCGCACCACCGGCTTCGACGCGCTGGCCGCCCAAGTGCAGCACTGCACGCCCGAGGTGGCAGCACCGGTGTGCGGCCTGCCCGCCAACGCCATCCGCGAGGTCGCACGGCTGTACGCCACCAGCCGCGCGGCGATGATCTTCTGGGGCATGGGCGTGAGCCAGCACGTGCACGGCACCGACAACGCCCGCTGCCTGATCGCCCTGGCGTTGATGACCGGGCAGATCGGCCGGCCCGGCACCGGGCTGCACCCCCTGCGCGGGCAGAACAACGTGCAAGGCGCGTCCGATGCCGGTCTGATCCCCATGATGTTGCCCGACTACCAGCGTGTTGCCGACCCGCTGGCCCGCGCCCGCTTTGCCAAGGCCTGGGGTGTGCCAGTGCAACGTCTGGCCGCCGAACCCGGGTTGACGGTGGTGGAGGTGATGCACGCGATCGAGCGAGGCGAGGTCAAGGGCCTGTATGTGATGGGCGAGAACCCGGCCATGAGCGACCCCGACACCAACCACACCCGCCAGGCGCTGGCTGCGCTGGACCTGCTGGTGGTGCAGGACATCTTTCTCACCGAGACCGCCATGCTGGCCGACGTGGTGCTGCCGGCATCGAGCTTCACCGAGAAGACCGGCAGCTTCACCAACACCGACCGCACCGTGCAGTTGGCGCGCCAGGTGCTGCCGCCGCCCGGCCAGGCGCGGCGAGACTTGTGGATCCTGCTGCAGATAGCGCAACGCCTGGGGCTGGACATTGCGGGCTACGGTGAGGGCGACGCCGCCGTGGCCGCGCTGTTCGATGAGATGCGCCTGAACATGCCCAACCTGGCCGGCATCACCTGGGCGCAGCTGCAGGCCCAGGGCAGCGCGGTCTACCCCTGCCCTGACGAAGGCGCAGTGCCGGAGGTGGTGGCATTCAGCCAGCACTTTCCCACCGCCGACGGGCGCGGCCGCTTCGTGCCGGCCATCAGCCAGCCGGCCGACGAGCTGCCCGATGCTGACTATCCGCTGGTGCTGATCACGGGCCGCCAGCTGGAGCACTGGCACACCGGCAGCATGTCGCGCCGCTCAGCCGTGCTGGACGCACTGGAGCCCGACCCGGTGGCTCTGCTGCACCCGCGCGACCTGGCCGCGCTGGGTGTGCTGCCAGGCGGGCTGATCACCCTTGTTTCGCGTCGCGGCCAGGTGAGCCTGTTCGCGCGCGCCGACGAAAAGTCCGCGCCCGGGGCCGTCTTCGTGGCCTTTTGCTATTACGAAGCGGCCATCAACCGCCTGACCAATCCGGCACTGGACCCGGTGGCCCGCATACCGGAATTCAAGTACTGCGCCGTTCGTGTCCAGGCTGGCGGCGAGCCACCGCAGCAGACCAGCTTTGGTGGCGGCAGCACGCCAGCCTGGCTCGCATGACGCCCTTGCTGCAGGCCGTGGTGGCCATCGCGCGCGCCGCCGGCGTGGCCATCATGGAGGTCTATGCCAGCGAATTCACCGTGCGGGGCAAGCCCGACGCGTCGCCACTGACCGAGGCCGATTTGCGCGCCGAAGCGCTCATCACCCCGGCCTTGCGGGCGCTGGATGCCGGCATTCCCGTGGTTGCCGAAGAAGCGCACGCGCGCGGCGAATGCGTGGACGCGGCGGTACTGCACGGCGCGGCCTTCTGGCT
>JANOLY010000583.1:0-10871 GCA_031420055.1 Burkholderiales bacterium
GTCGTCGCCGAGGTGCAGGCCGCCCTGGCGGCCAGCGGCCTGCCGGCGTCGCGGCTGGAGCTGGAGATCACCGAATCGCTGTTGATGGGCGACACCGAAGATGTGCTGCGTTCGCTGATGGCGCTGCAGGCGCTGGGCACGCGCATCGCCATGGACGACTTCGGCACGGGCTACTCCAGCCTGTCCTACCTGTGGCGGTTCCCTTTCGACAAGCTCAAGATCGACCGCGCCTTCACGCAGCGCCTGGGCCGCGACGGCAAGGTCGACCTGATCGTGCGTTCCATCATCTCGCTGGCCCATTCACTGGCCATGCGTGTCAACGCCGAGGGCGTGGAAACCGAGGCCCAGTACGAGGCCCTGCGCCGCCACGGCTGCGACGAACTGCAAGGCTTCCTGCTCGGCCGCCCGCAGCCGCCAGCCAGGCTGGCGCATCTGGAAGTCAGCCTGGCCCACGCGGCCGTCAGTGCAGCTTAGGCAGCAACCCGGCGCAGTGTCCGGGGCGAGATGCGATCGAGCTCCCGCAAGAGGTTCGGCAACACGGGGGTCAGGTGCTCGACCCGGTTGCTCGGTGCTCCCACGACAAGAATCGCAATGGACAGCGTTGCCAGACTCTGCTGAAACTCCAGACCCCGGTCCATGGTGATGAACACGTCGAACTTGGTTGCGGCAAGTGCCAGCAGCTTTCCGTTCTTGACACCAGCCCAACCGACTTGTGGCACGGTCAGGACATCGTGACCTGGCAGCAAGGTACCCAGGCGACGTGGAAGGTCTTCGTCAAGCAGGATGCGCATCGGGCGTCAGTGCGGCCCGCGCCTGTTCCAGCACGGCGACGGCGAGTTGCTTGCTGACGGACGGGAAGTCGTCCAGGAAGACCTCCAGCGAATCCCCTGCTTCCAGGTGGTCGAAGAGCGTCTTGATGGGGACCCGGGTCCCGCGGAAGACAGGGGTTCCGCTGTGGATGTCAGGATCGACCACGATCAAGTCGGTGTTCATGGGCTGCCCCAAGATGGTGAAACTCCCGCCCAGTTTATCGCCGGCTACACCTGCATGTTCATGATGTCGCTGTAGGCCTGCACCAGCCGGTTGCGCACTTGCAGCGTGGCCTGGAAGCCGAGTTGGGCCTTCTGCATGGCCACCATGGTCTCTTCCAGGCTGACACCGGGGTTGTCCAGCGTCAGCTCGCGCTGCAGGCGTGAGGCCTCGAACTGGGTCTGGCTGACCCCCTTGAGCGCATCGGCCATGGCCGCCTGGAAGCCGCCGGCCACGGCGTCGGTGCGCGGCAGGCCGTCGGGGCGCAAGCCGGCCCGGGCCACGGCCTGGTTGAAGTCGAAGGGCTTGATGCGCAGGTCGTTCATGGCGCCTCGTTTCCGGGCCCAAGGCCCGCGCTGAGTCTGGCCGCCACTGTAGGCAGGGCGGGGCGGGCACGAAGGCGCGAGAAGCCGAGACTTTGCGGGCCTTCTCGTGCCACCGCCAGCGCATCGCTGCGGCCAAGATGAGGGCACTGCTCGCTGCGCTGCGCACACCAAGCCTGCGCAGCGCCGGCGAGCCTGCCCTGACGCCCTCTTTGCAAGACCCGCCCCTATTCCCATGGACAACGCCGTCGCCCAGACCTCCCCCACCCCGCTGGTGCCGGCCACGCCCGGCCTGGGCGCGCGCTGGCAGGCCCTGCCCGGCCGCACCCGGGGCATGGCGGTGCTGGGCGTGGTGGCGCTCGGCGTCGTGCTGGCGGTGTTGCTGGGCAACGTGCGCGAGGGCAACTACCGCGTGCTGTCGTCGGACCTGTCGGACAAGGACAGCGGCCAGATCGCCGACCGCCTGACGCAGATGAACGTGCCCTACCGCTTCGCCGAAGGCGGCGGCGCCATCATGGTGCCGGCCTCGCGCTACCACGAGCTGCGCGCCAAGCTGGCCGCGACGGGCATGCTGGGCAGCGGCAACATCGGCAACGAACTGCTGGACAAGAACAGCTTTGGCCAGACCCAGGGCCAGGAGCGCGCCAAGATGCAGCGTGCGCTCGAAGGCGAGCTGATGACGACCATCCAGCGCCTGGAGCCGGTGAAGTCCGCCCGTGTGCACTTGGCCCTGCCCAACCAGAACGGTTTTTTCCGCGAACAGCAAAAGCCGCGCGCCACCGTGCAGTTGGCCCTGCACCCCGGCCGCACGCTGGACCGCGGGCAGGTTGCCGGCATCGTGCGGCTGGTGTCGGGCAGCGTGCCCGAGATCGCGGCGGCCGACATCGGCATCGTCGACAGCAGCGGCAAGGAACTCTCCACCCCCGCCGACGACAACGCCCAGGGCCTGGATTCGCAACAGCTGCAGTACCGCCGCGACATCGAGGCCGGCCACCAAAAGCGTGTGCTGGCGCTGCTGGAGCCCGTGATGGGGCACGACAACGTGCGTGCCACGGTGACGGCCGAGATCGATTTTTCGCAAGTCATGCGGACCGCTGAGGCTTACGGCCCCAACCAGGGCGCCGAGGCCCGGGCCGCGGTGCGCGAGCAGCGCAGCGAAGAGTCCAACCAGCCCGGCGGCAGCGGCGCCAGCGGCGTGCCCGGCGCCACCAGCAACCAGCCGCAAACACCACCCACCGCGCCCATCAGCGGCCCGGCCCAGGCGCTGCAGACAGCCCAAGCGGGCACCGCGGCTGGCGCGGCGCGGCGCGAGGCGGCCACGCGCTTCGAAGTCGACAAGACCGTGACCGTGACCAAGAGCGCCATGGGCAGCGTGCGCCGGCTCAGCGCGGCGGTGGTCGTCAACCACCGTGTGGGCAGCGACGCCAAGGGCAAGCCGACATCGACGCCGCTGTCCGAGAAGGAAATCGAACAGCTCACGGCCCTGGTGCAGCAAGGCATCGGCTTCAACGCCGAACGCGGCGACGTGGTGCGTGTCGTCAACGCACCCTTCCGCGTCGACACGCCACCGCCGGCCGAGGAACTGCCGCTGTGGAAGCAACCCTGGGCGATCGATCTGGCCCGCTCGGCGGCCGCGCCCGCCGCGCTGGCGCTGGTGGCCCTGGTGATCGTGTTCTCGTTGATCCGCCCGGCCATGACTGCCGTGATGACCCCGCCGCCGGCCCTGCCGGGCAGCCAGCTGGCCGAGACGGTGGGGGGTGATGCCGCCCTGCCGGGGCTGGCCGACCACGGCGCCGAACGCCTGGTGCTGGGCGCACCGCGAGCCAACGAACGCCTGGACGCCGTGCGCAACCTGGCCAAGGAAAACCCCGCAGCCGTGGCGCAGATCGTGCGCGGCTGGGTCAACGGCGAACCCGCCTGAAGCAGGAGCACAAGGCCGATGTCTGGTGGCATGGACGAGAAGGGGCTGGAGAACTCGGCCATCCTGCTGATGTCGATCGGCGAGGAGGAAGCGTCGGAGGTCTTCAAACACCTCACGCCCAAGGAAGTGCAGCGACTGGGCGAGACCATCTCCAAGATGAAGTCCCTCACGCGCGAACGCGTCGACGTCGTGATCGACACCTTCGAGAAAGTGGCCGCCAGCGAGAGTCTGCTCGTCACCGACAACAACGCCTACGTCAAGTCGGTGCTGCGCCGCGCCTTGGGCGATGACAAGGCCGGGCTGCTGATCGACCGCATCATGCAGGGCAACGACGTCACCGGCATCGAGAGCCTGAAGTGGATGGACGCCTCCAGCGTGGCCGAGTTGCTGCGCAACGAGCACCCGCAGATCGTGGCCGTGGTGCTGGTGCACCTGGAATTCGACCAGGCCGGCGACATCCTCAAGCTGTTCACCGAACGGCACCGCAACGAGGTCATGGTGCGCATCGCCACGCTGGACGGCGTGCAGCCCGACGCGCTGCGCGACTTGAACGACGTCATGGGCCGCGTGCTGGCCAGTGGCGACCGCACCCGGCGCAGCAACCTGGGCGGCGTGAAGACCGCTGCCGAAATCCTGAACCTGATGGGCACCGGTGTGGAAACCGCGGTGCTGGACTTTGTGCGCGAGGCCGACACCGACCTGGCGCAACGCATCATGGACAACATGTTCACCTTCGACGACGTCGAGAAAATCGACGACAAGGGCATCCAGGCCCTGATGAAGGAAGTGCAGAGCGAGTCGCTGGTGGTGGCCCTCAAGGGCGCCACGCCGGCACTGCGCGAGAAGATCTTCAGGAACATGTCCACCCGCGCCGCCGAGACGCTGCGCGAAGACCTCGACGGCCGCGGCCCGGTGCGCCTGTCCGAGGTCGAGGCCGAGCAGAAGGAGATGCTCAAGATCGTGCGCCGCCTGGTCGACGAGGGCCAGATCGTGCTGGCCGGCGGCGGTGATGAGCAATTTGTCTGACCCCCCAACCCGGACCGGACTGAATGAGCAAACCCGCAGGATTCCGCAACGTGCCGCCACCCATCGGCTCCAAGGCGGGCACGCCCAACCAACGCTTCATTCCGCGCGAAGAACTGGGCAGCTACGCCAGTTGGCAGCCCGGCGCCATCGACCGCCGCGCCCAGCCCAACCCGAGCGCCGCCAGCACGCCGGCGACTCCGGCCGCCGAACCCGACAGTGCCGAGTGGCAGGCCCGCCTGGCCGCGGCGCGCCAGGCCGGCTACCAGGACGGCTACCGCGACGGCACGGCCGCGCTGGAGAGCTTCAAGCAGAGCTTTGCCAGCCAGGCCACGGCCCAGGTGGGCGCGCTGCTGGATGGCTTTGACCGCCAGTTCGCCGCGCTGGACGTGCGCCTGGCGCAAGCCGTGGCCGGTGTGGCCGTGCAACTGGCACAGCAGCTGCTGCGTGCCGAGCTGCAAACCCGCCCCGAGCTGGTGGCCCGCGTGGCCAGCGAGGCCATCAACAGCGTGATGTTCAGCGCCCGCCACATCGGCGTGCAGGTGCACCCGCTGGACTTGCCGCTGGTGGCCGAAGGCGCTGAAGAGGCGCTCAAGGCACGCGGTGCACGGCTGCTGCCCAACCCGGCCATCGAACGCGGCGGTGTGCTGGTCGAGTCCGATGTCGGCACGGTCGACGCTCGCATCGCCCAGCGCTGGGCGCAGGCGGTGGCGGCACTCGGCGCGGACCAGCCCTGGCACACCCAGGACAGCCTGCCATGACGGCTGCTTTGGAGGTCGAAGAACGCGTCGTGCGCCGCGACAGGCAGTGGCTGCGCTACCTGGCCGAGCTGCAGGAGGTGGCCGCCCAGCCGCAAGCGCTGCAAACGGTGGGCACCTTGCTGCGGGTCACCGGCATCGTGCTGGAAGCCGCTGGCGTGCGCATCCCGGTGGGATCGGTGTGCCAGGTAGTGTGCCCGGGCCAGCCGCCGGGAGCCGAGGTGCTGGCCGAGGTGGTCGGCTTCAACGGCGACCGCGCCTTCCTCATGCCCATGAGCGAGCTGCACGGCCTGAGCAACGGCGCGCTGGTCATCCCGCGCCCGGCCCCGCCCGTGCCGCCACAAGTCGGTAGCGAGGCCCACCCCTGGCGGCGCAGTGAAGACCGCGGCCTGCACCTGCCCATGGGGCCGGGGCTGCTGGGCCGCGTCGTCGATTCACACGGCAAGCCCATAGACCGCCAGGGTCCGCTGACCGATGTGCACGCCGAGCCCATGGCGCGGCGCCCCATCAATTCAATGGACCGCGACCCCGTGCGCACGCCGCTGGACACGGGTGTGCGCTGCATCAACGCCTTGCTCACGGTGGGCCGGGGCCAGCGCATCGGCCTGTTCGCCGGCACGGGGGTGGGCAAGAGCGTGCTGCTGGGCATGATGGCGCGCTACACGGCGGCCGACGTCATCGTCGTCGGCCTCATCGGCGAGCGCGGGCGCGAGGTCAAGGAATTCATCGAAGACATCCTCGAAGAAGAGGGCCGCGCGCGCAGCGTGGTGGTGGCCGCACCGGCCGACGCGCCACCGCTGCTGCGCATGCAAGGCGCCAGCTACGCCACGGCCATTGCCGAGCACTTTCGCGACCGCGGCCAGCATGTACTACTGCTCATGGACAGCCTGACCCGTTACGCCATGGCGCAGCGCGAGATCGCCCTGGCCATCGGCGAGCCGCCGGCCACCAAGGGCTACCCGCCGAGCTGCTTTGCCAAGCTGCCGCAGTTGGTGGAACGCAGCGGCAACGGCCTGCACGGCGTGGGTTCGATCACCGCCTTCTACACCGTGCTGAGCGAGGGCGACGACCCGCAGGACCCGATCGCCGACGCCGCGCGCGGCATCCTCGACGGCCACATCGTGCTGTCGCGCGAACTGGCCGAGAGCGGGCACTTCCCGGCCATCGACGTTGAAAAATCGATCTCGCGCGTGATGCCCGCCGTGGCCGGGCGCGAACACGTACAGACCGCGCGGCGCTTTCGCCAGTTGCTGGCCAAGGTGAACAAGGCGCGCGACCTGATCCAGCTGGGCGCCTACAGCCCCGGGCACGACACCGAACTCGACACCGCCGTGCGCCTGCAGCCGCACATGGCCGCCCTGCTGCAACAAGACATGCACGACTGCGCGCCCCTGGCGAGCAGCCTGACCCAACTGCGGTCGCTGATGGGCCCTTAGAAAATTCCCCCGATGAACACCACGCTCCACCTTGTGCTCGCCCATGCCGAGCGACAGCGCGACGAAGCCCTGGCCGCCATGCTGCAGGCCGAAGAAGCCCTGCGCCGCCTGCGCGCCCAGGCCGATCAGTTGCAGACCTACCGCAGCGAGTACCGCGCCCGCGGGCCGGCCAGCACGGGCCTGGCCACCAGCATCGACGCGCTGCGCCGGCATGCCGATTTCATGCAGCGGCTGGAACAAGCGCTGAGCCAGCAAGCGCTGAGCCTGCAAGCCGCTGAGGCCACCACGGCGCGCCAGCGCACCGAGCTGGTGGCGCAAGAAATGCGCGTGGCCTCGGCGCGCAAACTGCTGGAGCGGCGCATGGCCGAGCAGCAACGCGCGCAGACACGGCTGGAGCAGCGGCGCACCGACGAGGCGGCACTGCAGCAGCTGTGGCGCCGCCATGCCGAGCACGCCCCTTGCGGACACGGCGGACACTGAGGACACCATGTTGCAAAGCACCCTGATCAGCCCTGCCGCCGGCGCCATGGCGGCCATCGTCGGCACGCCACCCACCGCGCAGCGCACGTCCGGCGACGGCAGCGCCACCCCCGAGAGCTTTGCCTTGGCCCTGAACCAGGCCAGCAACCCGCCGCCGCCGCCAGCCGCACCCGCCCGGCAGGAAGCCCGTTCAGACGCAGCGCCGACAGAACGCGCCGCGGACGAAGCCCCAGTAGCACCGGCCGCTGACAGCGCGGCCGCCGCGCGTGCGGCGTTGCAGCGCAAGGCCGCCACTGCGGCAAGCAAGATGGTGGACGACAAGTCGGCGAGCCCGGGGCTGCCCGTTGCATCGCCCGCAGACAGCGTCCCGGCGCCCGTGTCGATGCAAACCGGGGAAGCGGCCAGCGGTGAGCACGCACACGACGGCCACGATGCCGGGCCCGATGCGGCCGGCCTGGTCGCGGCGCTGTTCGGCACCGCCGCCGTAGCGTCGGGCCGCACCACGGCAAAGAGCAACGCGCTGAGCGCGGGCACGGTCGCGGCCAGCGGTGCGCCCGGCGCGGCCCGCACGGGCGCAGCGCCTGCGGCCGATGCAGCCGCAGCAGCGCCGGCCGGCCCAGCCCGTGGCGGCGAGAGCGCTGCGCAAGCCCTGGCCACAGCCGATGAGCGCGAGACGCCGTCGCGTCCGGCCGCTGCCGCGGCGTCCACGGCGCAGTCGGCGGCCACCGTCTTGCCGGCTGCCGCCACCCCGCTGCCCGTCCCAACGCCCGTGCTGTCGGCCGCCGGTGCCAACCCGCCCACTGCGCTCGAAGGGCGCTTGCAAGCCAGCCCGGGCAGTGCCGACTTCGCGCCGGCCCTGGGCGCACAACTGAACGTGTTCCTGCGTGAGGGCGTGCAGCACGCCAGGCTGCACCTGCACCCGGCGGAGCTGGGGCCGCTGACGGTGCAGATCCAGCTCGACGGCACCACCGCGCAGCTGCGCCTGGCCGCCGAACACCCTTTGACGCGCCAGGCCCTGGAGCAGGCCATGCCCACCCTGGCCGGCACGCTGCGCGAGTCGGGGCTGACGCTGACCGGCGGTGGCGTCTTCGAGCAACCCGCGAATCCACAGCCGCAGCACGACGCTCGCGCGCCCGCGGGCCAACGCGCAGCCAGCGGCCGTGAGGGCCGTGACACCCCGGCCCAGGCCGACGCTGCCCCGCTGCGGGCCGTGATGGCGCGCCGCGGCGTGGTCGATCTGGTGGCCTGATTCAGGCGCCGCTGGTAGGCCGGATTCACAGCGCTTATCGGGGCTTGGGCGGCAGGGGCCGCTCTCAATAATGGGTTCGATGTGCCGAGCCGTGCCACCCCGGCACGCGCCCTGCCCCGACCCTGTCTGAAGGAGAGCCCATGTCCACCGCTTCGGCCGCCGATGCCGCCGCACCGCCCAAGGGCAAGAAGAAGCTCGTCATCATCATTGCCGTGCTCACCCTGGTGCTGGCCGGTGGGGGGGGTGCCGCGGTGATGTTGATGAAGAACAAGGCCGCCGACGCCGAACTCGACGACGAGGGCCCGGCCCCCAAGGCCAAGATGGCCAAGCACGACCCCAAGGCGGTGCCCACCTTTGCGCCACTGGACCACTTCACCGTGAACCTGGCCGACCGCGACAGCGAGCGCTTTGCGCAGGTGGGCATCACGCTGGAGCTGGAGAGCGCCGCCGTGGCCGACCAGATCAAGGCCTACATGCCGGCCATACGCAACAACATCTTGCTGGCCATCGCCGACCGCACGGCGGCCGAGCTGCAGGGCCGTGAGGGCAAGCAACTGCTGGCCGAACGCATCCGCCGCGAAACGGCACGCGCCCTGGGCGTCGAATTCGAAGGGGAGGAAGACGCCGCCGCCGAGGTCAGCGACAAGAAGCCGGCCAAGAAGAAGAAAAAGCCTCCGGCACAGGTGCTGCCTGTGCGCTCGGTTCTCTTCTCCAATTTCATCATTCAATAGTCCTGCCCCAGGGCACCCATGAACCAGCAGATTCTTTCCCAGGACGAAGTTGATGCCTTGTTGCAGGGCATCACCGGCGAGAGCCAAAAGGCCGAGCCGGTCGAGCAAGCGGCCAAGGGCGGCACGCGCGACTACGACCTGTCCAGCCAGGAACGCATCGTGCGCGGCCGCATGCCCACGATGGAGGTCATCAACGAGCGCTTTGCGCGCAACATCCGGCTGGGGCTGTTCAACTTCATCCGCAAGACGCCCGAGGTCGCCATCGGCGGCGTGAAGGTGCAGAAGTACAACAACTTCCTGCGCGAGATCGTGGTGCCCACCAACTTCAACGTGGTCAACGTCGCACCCCTGCGCGGCTCGGGCTTGATCGTGTGCGACCCCAGCCTGGTACTGGCAGTCATCGATGCGCTGTACGGCGGTGTCGGCAAGTACCACACGCGCATCGAGGGGCGCGACTTCAGCGCCACCGAGATGTGCGTCATCACGCGGCTGGTGGAGATCATCATCACTGAGTACGGCAAGTCCTGGGAAGGCATCTACCCCCTCACGCTGGAGTACATGCGCTCGGAGATGCAGCCGCAGTTCGCCAACATCGCCACGCCGGGCGAGATCGTGGTGTCCAGCCACTTCACGCTGGAGCTGGGCGAAAGCTCGGGTTCGGTGCATTTCTGCATCCCCTACGCCACGCTCGAGCCCATCCGCGACGTGCTCTACGGCACCAACCTGGGCGACTCCGGTGGCCCCGACAGCCGCTGGGTGAACCTGCTGAAGAACCAGTTGCAGTCGGCCGAGGTGACCTTGGTGGCCGAACTGGCGCATGCGCCGGCCACCGTCGAGCAACTGCTGGCGTTCAAGCCCGGCGACTTCATCGAACTCGACCTCGACCCCGTCATCCAGGCCAAGGTTTCTGGTGTGCCGGTTTTTGACTGCCACTACGGCACCTCGAGCAACCGTTACGCCGTCAAGATCGACCAGATGGTCACCGGCTCCGGCCTGAACTGGCTGGAAAGTCGGCCCGCCGCCTGATGCCTCGATCCGCCCTGATTTCGTCTCTGGAGAACTGACATGTCTGCCGCCGAACAAGAACCCGAAATGTCCGAAGAAGACCGCATGGCGGCCGAGTGGGCGTCAGCGCTGTCGGAGAGCAAGAGCGAGATGGCCCTTGACGTGACGCCGGCGCAGGAATCGGTGGCACCGGCGACGTTTGCCAACTTCAACACGCCCACGGTGCATAGCACCGGGCTGGGCCCGGCCGTCAACGACATCAACATGATCCTGGACATTCCCGTCCAGCTGACGGTGGAGCTGGGTCGCACACGCATCCCCATCAAGAACATCCTGCAACTGGCGCAGGGCTCGGTGGTGGAGCTGGAAACCATGGCCGGCGAGCCCATGGACGTGCTGGTCAACGGCTACCTCATCGCGCAAGGCGAGGTGGTGGTGGTGAACGACAAGTTCGGCATCCGGCTGACCGACATCGTGACACCCAGCGAGCGCATGCGCCGCCTGTCCAAGCTCTGAACCACCGAGCCTTCATGCCCAGTCCTGACTTGACTTCCCTGTGGTGGTTCATCGCCGTGGTGGCGCTGATCCCGCTGGCGCTGTGGCTGCTCAAGCGCACGCCGCTGGGCGGTGCCGGCGCGGGCGCCGGCGCCCCGCGCACCGTGGGCGTGCTGCCCTTGTCGGCGTCGCAAAAGCTGGTGACCATCGAGGTCGGCCAGGGCGAAGAACGTCTGTGGCTGGTGCTGGGCGTCACGCCGCAGAGCATCCGCACGCTGCACACCATGGTGCCGCAGCAGCCCGGCCCCGGCAGCGCCGCCCCTGTGCCCGCGACGGCGTTTGCCCAGCTGCTGTCGCGCATGCGCCAGTCCGGGGCCGGTAGCGATGCGCGCTAAGCGCTGGTGGCCACGCGCCGCCGCGG
>JANOLY010000584.1:0-3181 GCA_031420055.1 Burkholderiales bacterium
GCTCATCAGATTTCCCTTGTCGACCATGAACTGCTCCTGCAAAGCCGGAAATTGAAGAAGCCGTCGCGACCGCGCGGCTCCGTGCAAGCGCGGAGCACCGCACGGCCGGACGCCTAAGCCCAAGACCTTCTGCACCGCCGACGCCGTTGTGGCCGGTACATGCAGAGCTACTTGCAGGTTGCGTGCCAGCACCATTGCCCAGGACGGGCGGCACAGGGCGCCGTCGCAGCGCACCAGCAGACGCCACCGGCGCCCGCAGTTGGTGCGGTGCAGCAGTGCGAAACCGTGCGTGTCAGGCCGGGGGCGAAAGGGGTTCGTGCCACTGCGCACGAGGCGCAACTTGCGTGCCGGCTCGCCTGGCGCCCCGGGCATTCAGTCCAGCGCGATCAGCGTGTCCTGTGGCCCAGCCTGGCAAGCGTCGTCCAAGGGCTGCCAGCCGCGGCGCACGACGATGTGCGTTTCGGTGTGGCAGAACTCCAGTCGCTGTGCGCCCGGGGCTTGGGCTTGCACGAAGGCTTCCAGCGACGACGGCATGCTCACGCGGTAGAGGTGCTGGTCGGTGTCTTGCCGCGGGTGGTCGTCGTGGTGCAGCCAGGGGCTGAAGCTGCTCAGCCACATCAGCAGGCGCGAGCCGAGATCGAACACCGCGGGTGTGTAGCCGCTAGCGCGCAGCCAGTCCTGGGCGCCGGCCCGCCATGCCGTGGGTGCTGTGGCCGCCCAGTCGGTGCCGCTCCAGGCCCGGGCCAGCAGCTCGGCGACCCATTGGTTGCAGTTTTGATAGCGCGGGCTGAAGGCGTAGGCGTTGGCGCTGTAGTCGGCGGCCAGCAGCGACAGCGCGGCATGATTGTCCAGCGCCAGGGCTTCAAGCGCGGCGGCCTGGTCGCGCGGCATCAACACCACCGACACAAAGCCGCGCGAAGGCTGGTCCATGCCCTGCACAAAGGCGGCCAGACCTTGGTCGAACAGGCGCGGGCGGCGCTCGTCGCAGGCGAAGTAGAGCTGGCGCACGGCCCAGGGCGTTTCGGCGCTGGCCTGCAGGCTGATGCCGGCATGCGAGTAACGCTGGCCGAAGCGGCCCAGCGCCAGGCCCGAGCGCGACACCAGCGCCAGGCGCTCGCCACTGCCTTCCAGCGCGCTGCGGATGACGCCGGCAAAGCGCAGCAGTCGGTCGTACTGAACGGCACTGAGCGCACCGGGCTCGTCACAGTAGCGCGTGGCGCCCGCCGCAGCCAGCGCCGGCCAGACCGCCAGCCAGGCAACCAGCGCGGCCGCCCGCCAGCGCGGCGCGGTCAAAGGCTGACGGCGCGCGTCTGCAGCTCGCGCAACCACTCGTCGCGCACCACCAGAAAGAAGGCTTGGCGCGGGTGGCCCTGGGCGAATTCGAACCCGTAGTCGCGGGCGCGGGCATGCACCACGCCGCCCGCGGCGAGCTGCTGGTTCTGGGCCGTTTGCTGCGGCAGGTACAGGTGCAGGGTGCCGCCGTCGCCAGCGTCGGCCAGGGCCTGCAGCGTGACGCGCACCGTGCCGGGCCGGGCCGGCGCGTCGGCCACCTCAATGACTTTGTAGGGCCCCTCAGCCAACTTCTTGCCGGGTGACGAGGCCTTGCTGGACCCCTCGACCGAGGTCGACAGGCTGCCCACCGACGTTGACGACGCCGAAGACGCGGTTGACGAGACCGAGCTGTCGGCCAGGCTGGGCAGCGACGCGCCAATCAAAGTCAGGCTCAACAGAGCGGGCAGGGTTGGGTTCATGGTGGGGCTGACTCTGCGGGTGGCAACAACCAAGGATGCTACCCAAGCTCGCCGGCCCGCAGCGCCTGGCCCGCAAAGTGCTCTGACTCAATCGGGCAAGCGCGGGCTTCTACCCGGAAGAAGCACTGTGCGGCCTGCCTAAAATCCGCCGTCTTCGTCCTTCGCACTACTGGAGCTGCCATGTTCAAGTCCCCTGTGTTCTCAGCCTGCGCCGTCGCCGTGGGTCTGCTCGTCGCTGCGTCGGCGCATGCCGACACTCTGGCCAAAGTCAAGGAATCTGGCGCCATCTCGCTGGGCGTGCGCGAGTCCTCCGGTGCCCTGTCGTACACCCTGGGTGACGGCAAGTACGCCGGCTTTCACACCGAGATGGCCCAGCGTGTGGCGGCCGATCTGCAAAAGCAGCTTGGCCTGGCCAAGTTGGAAGTCAAGCTCCAGCCCGTGACTTCGCAGAACCGCATCCCGCTGGTGCAGAACGGCACCGTCGACCTGGAGTGTGGCTCCACCACCAACAACGCCACCCGCCAGAAGGACGTGGCCTTCGCCATGACCACCTACATGGAAGAAGTGCGCATCGCGGTGAAGGCCAACTCGGGCATCACGTCCATCGCGCAACTGAACGGCAAAAACGTCGCCACCACCACGGGCACGACTTCGGTGCAGACGCTGCGCCGCAACGAACGCGCCACCGGCATGGACTTCAAGGAGATTTTCGGCAAGGACCACGCCGACAGCTTCCTGCTGCTGGAAAGCGGCCGCGCCGACGCCTTCGTGATGGACGGCCAAATCCTGGCCGGCAACATCTCGCGCGCCAAGAACCCGGCCGACTTCCGCATCGTCGGCGAAGTGCTGTCGATCGAACCCATCGCCTGCATGATGCGCAAGGACGACCCGGCCTTCAAAAGGGCCGTCGACGGCAGCATCCAGGCCATGATCCGCAGCGGCGACCTGGCCAAGCTCTACGACAAGTGGTTCATGCAGCCGATTCCGCCCACCAATACCCGCGTTGGCCTGGCCATGTCAGAGGCCACCAAGGCCGCCTGGGCGACCCCGAACGACCGCCCGATGGAGGACTTCGCCAAGAAGTAAACCGTGGCCTGGGACTGGCAGGTCTTCTGCAAGGAGACCACGTCGGGAGACGTGGTTGCCAGTTGCTTCGGCAAGGGTGGTGACATCACCTACCTCGACTGGATGCTGTCGGCCTGGGGCTGGACCCTGAGCGTGGCGGCACTGGCCCTGGTAGTGGCCATGCTGGTCGGCTCGTTGATGGGCATTTTTCGTACCGCGCCCGACAAGCGGCTGGTGTTCATCGGCAACGCCTGGACCGAGCTGTTCCGCAACATACCGCTGCTGGTGCAGGTGTTCTTGTGGTACCACGTGCTGCCGTCGATATTTTTGTCGCTGCGCGGCGTTCCCAGCTTTGTGCTGGTGGT
>JANOLY010000585.1:0-10627 GCA_031420055.1 Burkholderiales bacterium
TTTGGGAGCGCGCCGCGCCGCGCAATCCCCAGACGATCACGACTCCCGCGAAGCCTTCTTCCTCTCGTGTTCTTTCAGATGCCGCTTGCGCAGGCGGATCGATTTGGGCGTGATCTCGACCAGCTCGTCGTCTTCGATGAACTCGACGGCGTATTCCAGGGTGAGCTGGATCGGCGGGGTGATCTTGATGGCGTCTTCCTTGCCGCTGACGCGAAAGTTGGTCAGCTGCTTGGCGCGGATGGCGTTGACGATGAGGTCGTTGTCGCGGTTGTGGATGCCAACCAGCATGCCTTCGTACACCGGATCGCCGGCCTTGACGAACATGCGGCCGCGATCGTCGAGTTTGCCCAAGGCGTAGGTGACGATCTCGCCGTCGTCCTGGCTGATCAGCACGCCGTTCTTGCGCCCGGCAATCTCGCCCTTGTAGGCTTCGTAGCCGTCGAAGATGTTGCTGATGAGGCCGGTGCCGCGCGTCAGGTTCATGAACTCATTGGAGAAGCCGATCAGTCCGCGCGCCGGGATGCGGTACTCGAGGCGCACGCGGCCCATGCCGTCGGTTTCCATGTTGACGAGTTCGGCCTTGCGCTCGCCCAGGGCCTGCATCACGCCGCCCTGGTGCTGGTCTTCGATGTCGGCCGTTGCCAGCTCGATGGGTTCGTGGCGTTCGCCGTTCACATCACGGAAGACCACCCGCGGCTTGCCCACGGCCAGCTCGTAGCCTTCACGGCGCATGTTCTCGAGCAGGATGGTCAGGTGCAATTCACCGCGGCCGCTGACTTCAAAGATGCCGTCTTCGCCCGACTCTTTCACCTTCAGCGCCACGTTGCTTTGCAGTTCTTTTTGCAGCCGGTCCCAGATTTGGCGGCTGGTGACGTACTTGCCTTCGCGGCCGGCCAGGGGGCTGTTGTTGACGCAGAAGTTCATGGTCAGCGTCGGCTCGTCCACATGCAGCATGGGCAAGGGTGCTGGGTTCTGCGGGTCGGTGAGGGTGACGCCGATGCCGATGTTGTCGATACCGTTGATCAGCACGATGTCACCGGGCCCCGCCTCGGTGGCCGGCACGCGCTCCAGGCCTTCAAAGGTCAGCACCTGGTTGACGCGGCCCTTGAACTGCTTGCCGCCTTCGTCGGGCGTGCCTTCGCACACCAGCACGTCCATCATGGGCTTGAGCGTGCCCGCGGTGATGCGCCCGACACCGATGCGGCCCACAAAGGTGGAGTAGTCCATCGACGAAATCTGTAGCTGCAGCGGCGCGGCGGGGTCGCCCTGGTGCGCCGGCACATGGGCCAGTATGGTTTCGAACAGCGCCGACAGGTCGGGGCCCCACTGCTCACCGGCCGGGCCGTCCTTCATCGAGGCCCAGCCGTTCAGGCCCGAGGCGTAGACCACCGGAAAGTCGAGTTGGTCTTCGGTGGCGCCCAGCTTGTCGAACAGCTCAAAGGCGGCGTTGATGACGTAGTCGGGCCGCGCGCCGGGCTTGTCGACCTTGTTGACGACGACGATGGGCTTCAAGCCCAGCGCCAGCGCCTTCTTGGTGACGAAGCGGGTCTGCGGCATGGGGCCTTCTTGCGCGTCGATCAGCAGCACCACGCCGTCAACCATGGACAGCGCTCGTTCCACCTCGCCACCGAAGTCGGCGTGGCCGGGTGTGTCGACGATGTTGACGTGCGTGCCCTGCCAGGTGACGGCGCAGTTCTTGGCCAGGATGGTGATGCCGCGCTCACGCTCGATGTCGTTGCTGTCCATCACACGCTCGGCCACCTTTTCGTTTTCACGGAAGGTGCCGCTCTGGCGCAGCATCTGGTCGACCAGCGTGGTCTTGCCGTGGTCGACGTGGGCGATGATGGCGACGTTGCGAATTTGTTTGTTCATGGCTGCGGAGTCACTTCAAGGGGACTTAATAGGCGGTCGGCGATGAGTTCGCCGGCTGTAATGTGGGCGCTGCCAAGAAAGGCACGCGGGTGGGCGGTGTAGACGCGCACGGCCGGCGCATCGGCCAGCAGCACACGGCGGCGCAGGCCGGTGAGAAAGCGGCCGGCTTCGTCGTCGGGCAGTTGCACTTCGGGCCAGGCCTGCAGCAGCTGGTCGGCCGGCAGCAGGCGCGTGTCGCGCTCGGCTTCAGGCAGCGCTTGCAACGTCTCCAGCGTGATGGCGTCGGTCAGCTTCAAGCCACCACAGGCGGTGCGGCGCAAGGCTGACAAGTGCGCACCGCAGCCCAAGGCCGTACCGATGTCTTCGGCCAAGGTGCGGATGTAGGTGCCCTTGCTGCAGCTCACGTCGATCACAAGCTCATCAGCTTGCCACGACACGATGTCGATACGGTGAATCGTCACGCGGCGCGTGGCGCGCTCGACTTCGATGCCCTGCCGCGCGTATTCGTACAGCGCCCGGCCCTGGTGCTTCAGCGCCGAATGCATGGGCGGCATCTGGTCTTGCGGGCCGGTGAAGCGCGCGCAGACCGCGGCGATGGCGGCGATGTCAGTGTGTACCTCGCGCTGTTCCAGCACGTCGCCTTCAGCGTCGCCCGTGGTGGTGCGCTGGCCCAGGCGCAGCGTGGCGCGGTAGCCCTTGTCGGCGTCCAGGCTGACCTGCGAAAACTTGGTGGCCGCGCCAAAACACAGCGGCAGCAGCCCTGTGGCCAGCGGGTCCAGGGTGCCGGTGTGGCCGCCCTTTTCCGCACGCAGCATGCCCTTGGCCTTTTGCAAGGCGTCGTTGCTGGTCCAGCCCAGGGGCTTGTCCAGCAGCAGCACGCCATGCAAGGGGCGGCGGACGACTCGCTCGCGCATCAGTCTTCCTTGGCCCGCGTGGCGTTGGCGCGTGCGATCAAGGCCGATAGATCCGCTGCGCGCTCTGTCGTCTTGTCGAAGTGAAAGTGAAGTGTCGGCACGGTGTGTATCGACAGCTTCTTGAACAAGCCGTTGCGCAGGAAACCGGCGGCTTCGTTCAGCGCCAGCGCGCTCTCGTCGGCACTGCCCATAAGCACCGAGAAGTACACCTGGGCGTGCGCGTAGTCGGGCGTGACCTCGACGCTGTTGATGGTGACCATGCCCACGCGCGGGTCCTTCAGGTCGCGGATGAGCACGGCCACATCGCGCTGGATCTGGTCGGCCACGCGAAAACTGCGGTTGGGGATGGCTCTTTTGTGTCGCATGGGTGTTTGTGGGGCCCCAAGAACAAACCCCGCCTTCCTTGCGGTCGGCGGGGTTTGCGTGAAGGGCAAGTCCGCCTAGAGGCTACGGGCGACTTCCTTCACTTCGAAGAACTCGAGCTGGTCGCCTTCCTTGATGTCGTTGTAGTTCTTGAGCTTGATACCGCACTCAAAACCTTCGCTGACTTCGCGCACGTCGTCCTTCATGCGCTTCACGGACTCGACTTCGCCGGTGTAGATGACGATGTTCTCGCGCAGCAGGCGGAAGCGCGCGTTGCGCAGCACACGGCCTGCCGTGATCATGCTGCCGGCCACGGTGCCGATCTTGCTGGCCACGAACACGGTGCGGATCTCGGCCGTGCCGATAACTTCTTCCTTCTGCTCGGGCGCCAGCATGCCCGTCATGGCGGCCTTCACCTCGTCAACCGCGTCGTAGATGATGTTGTAGTAGCGCAGGTCCACGCCGTTGTTCTCGGCCAGCTTGCGCGCACCGGCATCGGCCCGCGTGTTGAAGCCGATGATGACGGCCTTGGACGCGATGGCCAGGTTGATGTCGCTTTCGCTGATGCCGCCCACTGCGGCGTGCACGATCTGCACCCGCACTTCTGGCGTGCTGAGCTTGAGCAGCGACTGCGCCAGCGCTTCTTGCGAGCCCTGCACATCGGCCTTGACGATGAGCGACAGTGTCTGCGCTGCGGTCTCGCCCATGTTTTCGAACATGCCCTCGAGCTTGGCGGCCTGGCGGCGGTTGAGGTTGACCTCGCGGTACTTGCCTTGGCGGAAGGTGGCAATCTCGCGCGCCCGGCGTTCGTCGGACAGCACCATGAACTCGTCGCCCGCCTGCGGCACTTCTGTCAGGCCCTGGATCTCCACGGGCATCGACGGCCCGGCCGATTCGGTGGCCTTGCCGTCTTCGTCCAGCATGGCGCGCACGCGGCCGTAGCTGCTGCCGGCCAGGATGATGTCGCCCTTCTTCAAGGTCCCCGACTGCACCAGCACGGTGGCCACCGGGCCGCGGCCCTTGTCCAGGCGCGCTTCAATCACCAGGCCCTTGGCCGCGGCTGCGGTCGGGGCCTTGAGCTCCAGCACTTCGGCTTGCAGCAGCACCTGCTCGAGCAGGGTGTCGATGCCGGTGCCCATCTTGGCCGAAACGCCGACAAACGGCGACTCGCCGCCGAAGTCCTCGGGGATCACGCCCTCGGCCACCAATTCGGCCTTGACGCGTTCAACGTTGGCGTCGGGCTTGTCGATCTTGTTCATCGCGACCACGATCGGCACGCCCGCGGCCTTGGCGTGGGCAATGGCTTCCTTGGTCTGCGGCATCACGCCGTCATCAGCCGCCACCACCAGGATGACGATGTCGGTGGCCTTGGCACCGCGGGCGCGCATGGCCGTGAAGGCCGCGTGACCGGGGGTGTCCAGGAAGGTGATCATGCCGCGCGGCGTTTCGACGTGATAAGCGCCGATGTGCTGCGTGATGCCGCCGGCCTCGCCCGCCGCCACACGGGCGCGGCGGATGTAGTCCAGCAGTGAGGTCTTGCCGTGGTCGACGTGACCCATGACCGTGACCACTGGGGCACGCGAGATTTCTTCGGCCGACTGCGCCGCGGTTTCTTCCTCGGTGAAGGCTTCCGGGTCGTCCAGCATGGCGGCCAGCGCCTTGTGGCCCATTTCCTCGACGACGATCATCGCCGTCTCCTGGTCGAGCTGCTGGTTGATGGTGACCATCTGTCCGAGCTTCATCAACTGCTTGATGACCTCGCTGGCCTTCACGCTCATCTTGTGGGCCAGGTCGGCCACGGAGATGGTTTCCGGGATGTGCACTTCCTGCACCGTGGCCTCGGCGGCGGGCGCAAAGTTCGAACTACTGTCCGTACGTTCGCCACGACGTGCGCCACCGCGCGGCGCGCGCCATCCGCCGGTGCCACCCCGGGAATCGGTGCGACCCTTGAGCGCCGCGCGCTTCTTGGCGGCATCGTCAGCCCAGCTGGAGCTGAGCTTTTCACTCTTGACCTGCTTCTTGTCGCCCGGCTTGGCTGCGGTGGTGGCAGCCGGCGCACCCGGCTTGGCGGTGGGCTTGTGGATGGTGCCCTTGATGGCTTCCTTGGCCGCTTCGGGTTTGACTTCTTCGGGCTTCTTGGCGACCAGCACCTTCTTGGGCGCCGACATCATGGCGCGTATGGCCGCGGCCTCGGTCTCGGCGGCCTTGCGGCGCTTGGTCAGGTCGTCCAGGCGGGCCGTGTCTTCAGCGGCCTTGTCGGCGGCTTTGACGATGCGCAGCGCGGGCTTGGCAGGTGCTTCAGCGGGTTTGGCCGGCTCTGCGGCCTTGATCGGTTCGGCGGCCTCAGCGGCCTTGCCACCAGCGGCCGGCTTGCTGCGTGCAGCGGCTTCGGCCTCGGCGAGGCGGGCCGCGACTTCGGCGGCGGCTTTGCCAGCGGCCTCGGCTGCAGCCGCAGCAGCGGCTTCACGCGCCAGCTGCTCTTGCTCTTCACGCACGCGGCGGGCTTCGGCCATCTCGGCCTCTTGCTCGCGCATGGCTTGGGCCTGGGCGTTGGCTTCTTCTTCGCGGCGCTTGAGATCCAGATCCTCGGCGCTGGGGCCGCTGTCTTCTTCGGCGCCGGGCGCCACGTCGTCACGCTTGACGAAGACCCGCTTCTTGCGCACCTCCACCTGGATCGTGCGCGCACGCCCGCTGGCGTCAGCCTGCTTGATCTCGGTGGTGGACTTCTTCACCAGCGTGATCTTCTTGCGCTCGGTGCTGGGCACGGTGCCGTGCGAGGCACGCAGGAAATCGAGCAGACGTTCTTTGTCGTTCTCGGTCAGCGCATCGTCGGCGGACTGCTTGATCACGCCAGCCGAATGCAGCTGCTCGAGCAGCGCCGTGGTCGGGCGGTTGAGCTGCGCGGCAAACTGGGCGACGGTAGTCACAGCCATGTGTCGGGTGTCCTCGGGTGTTTTCTTAAGCGGCGGCGGGCTTGCGTCAGGCGGTGAACCAATGCTCGCGTGCCTTCATGATGAGCGTGCGGGCACGTTCATCGTCCATTCCAGTCATCTCGGTCAGCTCGTCAACCGCCAGGTCGGCCAGGTCGTCGCGCTTGTGCACGCCACCGGCGGCCAGCTTGGCCATCAGTTCGGGCTCGAGGTTGTCCAGATCGCGCAGGTCTTGCGAGACCTCTTCAACCTGCTCTTCGCGCTCGATTTCCATGGTCAGCAGCGCGTCCTTGGCACGGGTGCGCAGTTCTTGCACCGTGTCTTCGTCGAAGCTTTCGATCTCCAGCATTTCCTGCAGCGGCACATAGGCCACTTCTTCCAGGCTGGTGAAGCCCTCGGCGATCAGGATGTCGGCCACTTCCTGGTCGACGTCGAGCTTGTCGACGAACAACTGGCGCGCCGAGTGTGATTCGGTGGCCCGCTTGGCCTGCGACTCTTCGGCCGTCATGATGTTGATGCGCCAGCCCGTCAGCTCAGACGCCAGGCGCACGTTCTGGCCGCCGCGGCCGATGGCGATGGCCAGGTTTTCTTCGTCCACCACCACATCCATGGCGTGGCGCTCTTCGTCGACCACGATGGACTGCACGTTGGCCGGGGCCAGCGCGCCGATGACAAACTGCGCTGGGTCGTCGGACCACAGCACGATGTCCACACGTTCACCGGCCAGTTCGGTGGTGACACCGTTGACGCGCGAACCGCGCACACCCACGCAGGTGCCGATGGGGTCAACACGCCGGTCGTGCGACACCACGGCAATCTTGGCGCGCGAACCGGCGTCGCGCGCACAGCTTTTGATCTCGAGCAGGCCTTGTTCGATCTCGGGCACTTCTTGCGCGAACAGCTCCATCATGAAACCCGGCGCGCTGCGCGACAGCATGATCTGCGCGCCGCGCTGCGTCGGGTCCACGCCCAGGATGAAGGCGCGCACACGGTCGCCGGTGCGCAGGTTTTCCTTGGGGATCATCTCGCTGCGCTTCAGGCGGCCTTCAACCCGACCCGACTCGACGATGGTGTCGCCCTTGTCCAGCCGCTTGACGGTGCCCACGAAGACCTTGTCGCCACGCGACAAGAAGTCGTTGAGCAGCTGCTCGCGCTCGGCGTCGCGAATCTTTTGCAGGATCACTTGCTTGGCAGCTTGCGCGCCAATGCGGCCTATCGTCACCGAATCGACGGCCTCTTCGATGTAGTCGCCTTCTTCGATGTCGGGGATGCGGTCCAGCGCTTCGGACAGCAGTTCTTCAGCGTCCGGGTTCTGCAAGCCCGCGCTGTCAGGCACCACCAGCCAGCGGCGGAAGGTCTCGTACTCGCCGGTTTCGCGGTCCACGGCCACGCGCATGTCGACCTCACCGCCGTGCAGCTTCTTAGAGGCCGAAGCCAATGCGGCTTCGACCGCGCCAAAGACCACTTCCAGGTCCACGGTCTTCTCGCGCGAGATGGCATCCACCAACATCAGCATTTCGCGATTCATCGATTCAGGTCTCCACTCTTGTCCGTATCCGGCTGCGCGCCGGGCACCAGCACCTGCGCAGCATCCGGGTTCGTGTCCCTGCTGCGCCCCTTGAAATCAAGCACGGGCATCAATCGTGCCTCGCGCACTTCGTCCAGCGTGAAGGCCAAAACCTGAAGCTGGCTGGTTTTGCCGTCGCTGAACTCCAGGCTCCAGCCGGCCTCGGCCCGCTGCAACTCACCCTTGTAGACCTTGCGGCCTTGAAACGGCTCTTTCAGCGTCAGGCTCACCGCCTGCCCGGCAAAGCGTTCGTAGTCGGCGTCGCGGCGCAGTGGCCGGTCCAGACCCGGGGACGACACTTCCAGCCGAGCGTAGTCAACACCGTCGACCTCCAGCGAGTACTGCAACTGGCGCGTGACCAACTCGCAGTCCTCGACGAGGATGAATTCGCTCTCGCCCGTGGGGTAGGCCTGGCCGACCGTGCGGTCGATGAAGATGCGCAGCAGGCCACGCGGCGCGCGCTCGACATCCACCAGCTCGTAGTTCAGGCCCAGCACCGTGCGTTCGATGGCTTCGCGCCAACCGGGGCGCACGACGGGCTCGACAAAGGGCACCGCGGCCACGGGCGCACCGCGCCGCAATGGCCGCCCCGGCACGCGGCGCGGCGCAGCACCCGAGCCCGGCTTGACGCCCTTGCCCGAAGATTTGCCTTTGCCGTGTATGCCGCTGTCGCCCAAAACCGTGTCCGCCCGCTTTGTTCAGCCGGGCTGGGCTGCCGTGGCCGCCTGAGCAGCCCATGAACCGACAGGGCTCATGCGGGGCGTGCCCCGATCGGACTGGATAGACGGTCGCGCAAAAAAAATGGGCTGGAAGAATTCCGCCCACGCAGCTTAACCCGGGAAAGGCGCATTATAGCCCGCCAATTTGTACCGGGCAATGCTTGCAAAGCCTTGCTGCTGCTGCGTGCCAGAATCGCGCCGCATTCAGACCCAAGGGACCCCACATGGCTTTTCTCACCGGCAAGCGTTTCCTCGTGACGGGCGTGCTGTCCAGTCGGTCCATCGCCTACGGCATCGCCAAGGCCTGCCACGCGCAAGGCGCTGAACTGGCCTTCAGTTACGTCGGCGAGCGCTTCCGTGAACGCACGACCGAGTTTGCTGCCGAGTTCGGCTCGACCTTGATCTTCGACTGCGACGTGGCCGACGACGCCCAGATCACCGCCCTCTTCACCGACCTGGGCCAGGCCTGGCCACAGTTCGACGGCTTCGTGCACTCCATCGGCTTTGCGCCGCGCGAAGCCATCGCGGGTGACTTTCTTGAGGGCCTGTCGCGCGAGAGCTTTCGCATCGCGCATGACATTTCTGCCTACAGCTTCCCGGCCCTGGCCAAGGCCGCGGCCCCCATGCTCAGGCCTGGCTCCGCGCTGCTAACTCTGACCTACCTGGGCTCGGACCGTGCCGTGCCCAACTACAACACCATGGGCCTGGCCAAGGCCGCACTCGAAGCCAGCGTGCGCTACCTGGCCGTGAGCCTGGGCCCCAAGGGGGTGCGCGTGAACGGCGTGTCGGCCGGCCCGATCAAGACATTGGCCGCCTCGGGCATCAAGGGCTTCGGCAAGATGCTGGAGGTGGTGGGCAGCAGTTCACCGCTGGGCCGCAACGTCACCATCCACGACGTGGGCAACGTGGCGGCCTTTTTGATGTCCGACCTGGCCGCCGGCGTCACGGCCGAGATCGTCTTCGTCGATGGCGGTTTCAGCCACGTGATGGGCGGCGACCTGGTGCCCGCGGCTTGACAGCAGCCGCGGCCACTTTCGCTCGCGGCTTGCTAGGCGGCTTGGCCTTGCTCATCACCGCCACCGCGGCTTCATCGAGCCGCACGCAGTCCACGTAGTAGCGCCGCGCCGCGCCGGGTGCGTCGTCTTCCACCAGCCCGTGCACATCGGTGTCGAAGCCCGGGAAGGCTGCATTGAACTCGCGCGTGAAGCGCAGGTAGTCGACGATCTTCTTGTTGAAGCGCTCACCCGGAATCAGCAGCGGAATGCCTGGCGGGTACGGCGTGAGCAACGCGGTGGTGATGCGCCCTTCGAGCTCGTCGATGCCCACGCGCTCGGTCTTGCGGTGCGCGATGTGCGCGAAGGCATCACTGGGCTTCATGGCCGGTTGCAGGTCAGACAGGTACATCTCGGTCACGAGCCGGGCGATGTCGCCCTTGGCGTAGGTCTCGTGGATGGCCTGCGACAGCTCCTTGAGCCCCATTCTTTCGTAGCGCGGATGCGCGGCGCAGAACTCCGGCAGGATGCGCCACATCGGCGCGTTGCGGTCGTAGTCGTCCTTGAACTGCTGCAAGGCGGTCAGCAGCGTGTTCCAGCGGCCCTTGGTGATGCCGATGGTGAACATGATGAAGAACGAGTACAGACCCGTCTTCTCCACCACCACACCATGCTCGGCCAGGAACTTGGTGACGATGCTGGCAGGGATGCCCGCTTTCGCGAACTTGCCCGACAGGTCCAGCCCCGGCGTGACGATGGTGCACTTGATCGGGTCCAGCAGGTTGAAGCCCTCGGCCATGTTGCCAAAGCCGTGCCACTTGTCGCTGGCCTTCAAGATCCAGTCGCGGCTGCGGCCTATGCCCTCGGCCGCAAGCTTGTCCGGCCCCCAGACTTTGAACCACCAGTCGCGGCCGAATTCTTTGTCCACCTTGCGCATGGCGCGGCGGAAGTCCAGCGACTCGGCAATGCTTTCTTCCACCAGCGCCGGCCCGCCCGGTGCCTCCATCATGGCCGCGGCCACGTCGCAACTGGCGATGATGGCGTACTGCGGGCTGGTGCTGGTGTGCATCAAGTACGCCTCGTTGAAGAGGTGACGGTCGAGCTTGCGCTCGGTCGCGTCTTGCACCAGCACCTGTGACGCCTGGCTCAGCCCGGCCAGCAGCTTGTGCGTGCTCTGCGTGGCAAACACCAGCTGGTTCTTGTCGTAGTCGTCCTTGAACTGCTGCAACTCGGTGACCAGCGAATTCCTCGGCCCTTGGTGATGCCGATG
>JANOLY010000586.1:0-2500 GCA_031420055.1 Burkholderiales bacterium
CGCGCCACCTGGTAGCCGGGTGTGTGGGTGGGCACGATGAACGCGCTGATACCTTTTTTGCCCGCGGCCTTGTCACTTATTGGTGAAGTACGGGCCATGACGATGGCGACATCGCCGTTCTTGCCACTGGTGATGAACTGCTTCACCCCATTGAGCACGTACTCGTCGCCCATGCGCACCGCAGTGGTCTTCAGGCCACCGGCCTCGCTGCCCACGTGCGGCTCGGTCAGGCAGAAGGCCCCCAGCATGTCGCCACGCGCCAGCGGCACCAGGAAGCGCTGCTTCTGGTCGGCGTTGCCGTAGGCCATGAAGATGCTGCACACGGGGCAGTTGTTGACGCTGACGACCGTGCTGGTGGCACCGTCGCCGGCGCCGATCTCTTCAAGAATGACCGCCAGTGCCAGGTAGTCCAGCCCCGCCCCGCCCCACTCGGGCGGCACGGCCACGCCGTAGCAGCCGAGTTCAGCCAGGCCCTTGAGCTGCGCGGCCGGGAACTGGTGCGACTTGTCCCAGGCGGCGGCGTGCGGCGCGATCTCGGCCTGAACAAAACTGCGCACGGCATCTTGCACGGCGAGGTGGTCTTCTGAGAGCAGCATGGGGTGGTCAGCTCGGGAGTTGGGGGGTCAAGTGATGCGCACGGCCTGGCCTGGTTCGATGGCTGGGGTTCGACGCCGTTCAGACCAGGCGCGCACAGCAAGACCCCGGGCTGCTGCGTTGCCGGGTGCCACCTGAACAGACGGCATGGCGGTCCTCACCAAGGCAACGTCGTGCCGTCGTGGTCAAGAAAGCTGCCGTTGTCCAAGGGCGTCAGGCCGGCCAGCGTGCGGCGCAGGTGCGCCACGCTGTCGCGCACGTCCAGATCGGCGCCCGCCCCGCCCATGTCGGTGCGCACCCAGCCCGGGTGCAGGGCCACGCAGGTGGCGCGGCCGGCCACCGCCAGCGAGGCGTCTTTCAGCACCGAGTTCAGCGCCGCCTTGGAAGCACGGTACAGCCCGCCCGTGGCGGAGGCGCGCAAGCCCATCGAGCTCATGCGCGACGAGATCACGCCCAGCACACCGCCCTGCGCCAGCTGCGCCACCAGCCAGGGCAACACCTGCATGGCGCCCAGCACGTTGGTATGCATGACGGCATCGAAATCGGCCAGCGCAGGCGCCACCAGGGCCGTTGTGCGCGGGCCGTAGACGCCGGCGTTGAAGACGGCCACATCGAAGTGCCCGGCGTCAGCCAGCCACTGCGGCGCACTGGCCGCGCTGCTGTGGGTCACGTCCAGCCGTTGCGCGTGCGCGCCCAGTGCCTTGATGCGCGCCAGGCCGGCGTCGTCGCGCGCCGTGGCCCACACGTCGGCGCCAGCCTCGCGGTACTGGCGCACGAACTCCAGGCCGATGCCGCGCGACGCGCCGACGATGAAGACCCGCGTCACAGCAACTCCACCGCCATTGCCGTGGCCTCGCCGCCACCGATGCACAGGGCGGCCATGCCGCGTTTCATCCCACGCTTGCGCAGCGCGCCGAGCAAGGTCACGACGATGCGCGCGCCACTGGCGCCTATCGGGTGGCCCAGCGCACAGGCGCCGCCGTGCACGTTGACGATCTCGTGCGCCAGCTTGAAGTCCGCCATGGCGGCCATGGTGACGGCGGCAAAGGCCTCGTTGATTTCCCACAGGTCAACATCGCCGGCCACCCAGCCGGCCTTGTTCAACGCCTTGTTGATCGCCCCGGCCGGCGCGGTGCTGAACCACTCCGGCGCCTGGGCGTGCACGGCATGGCTGACGATGCGCGCCACCGGCTGCAGGCCGCGCAGCGTGGCGGTGCTCTGGCGCATCAGCACCAGCGCGGCGGCGCCGTCGCTGATGCTGCTGGCGTTGGCCGCGGTGATGGTGCCGTCCTTCTTGAACGCGGGCTTGAGCGAGGGGATCTTGTCCAGCTTGGCCTTCAAGGGCTGCTCGTCAAAGCGCACCACGGTGTCGCCAGCCTTGCCGGCCAGGGTGACGGGTGCGACCTCCCAGTCGAAGCTGCCATCTTTGTTGGCGGCCAGCGCACGCGTGGTGCTGGCCACGGCGAAGGCGTCTTGCGCCTCGCGCGTGAAGCCGTACTTGGCCACGCACGCTTCAGCAAACGCGCCCATGGCCTTGCCGCGTTCGTAGGCGTCTTCCAGGCCGTCCATGGCCATGTGGTCGAACAGCTGAGCGGCGCCGTACTTCACGCCCTTGCGCGCGAACATGAGGTGCGGTGCGTTGCTCATGCTCTCCATGCCGCCGGCCACCAGCACGTCGGCGCTGCCGGCGGCCAGCATGTCGTGCGCCAGCATCATGGCGCGCATGCCGCTGCCGCACATCTTGCTCAGCGTGACAGCACCTGCCGACTGCGGCAGCCCGGCTTTCAGTGCGGCCTGTCGCGCCGGCGCCTGGCCCTGGCCGGCCATCAGGCAGTTGCCGAACAGCACCTCGCCGACCGCCTCTGGTGCGATGCCCGCACGCTCGACCGCCGCCTTGATCGCGGCG
>JANOLY010000587.1:0-1606 GCA_031420055.1 Burkholderiales bacterium
CAGCTTGTCGCGGGTTGCATCGGCCACTTCGCCCAGGAAGTGCACGCGGCCCTGGATCGCGCTCGACAGCAAGCCTTTGGACTTTTCCTTCCAGCCCTCGACATCCCGCCCGGCCACGATGAAGTGGGCGGTAGCGTCGGCCGCCAGGAAGGCCTCGGCCGCCTGCAGCGCCAGGTCAATGCCCTTGCGCCGTTCCAGGCGCCCGACAAACAGGACCAGCCGCTTCGAATCGAGCACCTCCTTGGGCACGCCGTCCAGGTTCGGAAACGCGTCATAGCCCGAATTGACGTCAAAGAACGGCCAGTAGGCGATGCCACAGGGAATCGATTGCCACTTGGCGCTGCGATGCAACCCGTACTCGGTCTCGATGGATCGCGCGATCGATTCGCTGATCGGCACGATGGCGTCGGCATGGCGCATCAGCGCGTGTTCAGCCTCGACGAACAGGGCTTGGGTTGCAGGCGGGACCTGCCACTCGTTGATGCGCGCGGACACCGCAAAGGGCGTCACCAGCCGCACGACCACCGGCGGGCGCTGCGCGCTCGGCAGCAGCGCCAGTGCCAGCGCCTCGGCATCCCACAGCGCCGAGTCGATGACGTCGATGGGCTCGCGGGCGTGGATCTCGGCGACCTTGGCCATCGCGCTGATCGACCAGCTGATGTTGCGCGCAAAGCCGTCCTCGGCCCCGTTCACCGCGACCGGCCGCAGCAGCGTGAACTGCACGCGCATGTCGCCCTGTGCAAACCAGCGGTCTTCGTCATCGGGCACCACGACCGTCACCATATGGCCCATCAGCAGGAGTTCAGAGGCCAGGTGGTAGTACAGCGTGCCGATGCCGCCGCCCGCCGCGAAGGGCGGGAATTCCTTGCTCACGATGCAGATGTGCAAACGGCGGCGGCCAGCGGCAAAGCTGGGCGCTGCGCGCCGGATGCCGAAGGGGATGAAACATTGCGGCGCCGCAGCCAGTGGCCGGCGACGCGGGTAGCTGCGGGCATCGTCGATGCCTTGCTGCGTGCCGTCCCAGATCGCCTTCACGTGGCGGTCATGGTCCTGTTGCGAAATCTGGCCTGACTTCAGGGCATCGACGATCGGCTGCACGCGTTCGGCCAGCATGCGCTTGTTCAGGTAGGCGTCGCGCTCGGGCTCCGCGAGGCCCGAATAGGCGCACACGAAGTAGGCCGTGTTCTTGCAGATCGTGTGCCAGTTGAAGTTCAGGCCGCCTTGGCGGTTGTGGCTTTGCGCAAACTCGTGCCGCACCACCACCTTGGGCGCGTAGCCGATGAGCCAGCCCGCCTGCTGCAGGCGGAAGCAGACCTCCGACTCATCCAGGTAATAGTCAAACTGTTCGTCAAACCCACCGGCCGCACGCAATGCCGAGACCGAGAATGTCGCATTGGTTCCGGTGTTGTAGCGCAGCCAACCGTCCTTGCCGACAGGGTCTCCGTCGAGGAGGCGCTTTGCCTCTGCAAACCGATTCACACCGTTGTCCTCAGCCTGGAACTTCAAAGTCCCGGCGTAGTATGCGGGCCCGCCCAGGCCGGCCGTGGTCAAGGGGCGCGAGTTGTACTCGTCCAGGATCTTTTCGATCCAGTTGTCGAAAGGCAGC
>JANOLY010000588.1:0-1819 GCA_031420055.1 Burkholderiales bacterium
GCTTCTACTACGTCATCCGCAAGTTCGGCATCTCCAAAGTCGAGCTCGGCGTCGTGTCGCATGGCTTGCGCCACCAGTACGCCAACGACCACTTTGAAACGGACGCTGGGGGGCCCTCACCGGTGCGTGGGGGCACTTCCCGCCCGCACGGGAACAAGCCGGCCAGGAAACGTGTTGCACGGGTTCTGGGCCACAACCGCGAACGCGCCAGCACCGCCTATTTAGGTTCGGATGCCGGCCTTCCCGACGCGGCCAACGATGCCGTCGCCTGATCGATCGCCGCGTCAACCGGACCATGCACCCGGGTTCGAGGCGCTCGCCGACACGTTCCGGCGAGCGCGGTGACTTCGTCGAGGCTCGCGCGGTGTGGTCCGTGCACTGGCTACATCGGGCCAAGGTCGAACTTGAAGGGGTCGCGTTCCGTCACGAGCGCGACAGAGGTGGCCGGGTCATGGTATTCAGCTTGCGCTTGTTGTGCGTCGTGACAGGCCGAGCATCATGGTCAGCGGTTGATGGGGCGACTCCACGAAACCATGCTTGACGTAGAACGCCCTGGCCTCGCTGTCAATCGCGTGGCACAGCAAGGCACCAGCCCCGATGATGTCGGAGGCTTGCAGGGCGCGCAGCACGGCGTCTTTGAGCAAGCCGCTGCCGATGCCGCGACCCGACCAGTCTTCGTGCACGGCCAGTCGCCCCAAGACGATCACGGGCAGAGGATCGGGCATGTTCCGGCGCATGCGCGCCGGCGCCGATTCAAGGACGATCGATCCCGCGGCCAAAGCGTAGTAGCCGACGACGCGCCGGTCTTCAGCGCAGACGACATAGGACCGTGTCGCACCGCTCGACGCATTCGCCAGTGCACGCCGACGCAGCCACTGGCTCAAAGAGTCATGCCGGCACGTGAACCCCGAGGTGTCATGGTCGGCGGTGATCGGAACCGGTGGCCCGACGGGCGCGTTGTTCACCGCTCCCAAGGCGAACGTTTGGCGAGCAGGCGCTGCAAGGCCTTGTTCTCGGCCAGCGGCGCGTCCATCAGGGCAAGGAACGCCTTGTACTGCTTGGGTGTCACGCTGAACATGGTCTGGTCCAGCAGCACCTGCTGCGCCTTCTCGCGCGAGGCTTCCAGCATGAACTCGGTGCGGCTCTTGCCTTGCAGCTGTGCCGCACGGTCGATCAACTCCCGCTGTGCGGCGGGTGTTCGAAGATTGATGACGGAGGAAGCAGAGGTACTCATCGTGACATCGTATCGCATGTGTGGACATTGTCCATACGTTATAAACTCAGAAAACGCAAGGTCAGGTGCAGCTTCTCGGTGCGCTCGGGCACAGCATCGGCACACCAGGCCCATGCGGCGCGGCACCGGGCCAGGGCCACGCGCGTGCCATCAATCGGCCAAAGGGCGAGGAAAAGGCGCGATGCGTCGGCGGCTTTCATGCGGCACAGATGGCCGGCAGCACTTCACCGATCGGTTCGCGCAACAGCATATCGGCGAGCGAGTCCATTGGCGTCGGCTGCTTGTTGACGATCACGATGCGTGCGCCGACCTCCTTCGCCAGCGGAACGACACCCGCCACCGGATAGACCTGCAAGGTGCTGCCGACCGCGAGCAGCAGGTCGGCATCGCCTGCGGCGGCCATGGCGCGATCGATGACCGCCGGCACCCGGGCCTGGCCGAAGGAGATGGTGTCGCTCTTCAGGATGCCGCCGCAGGCGCTGCACGCTGGATCCGCCTCACCGGCGCAAACGCGCTCCAACACGTCTGACATCGGCGTGCGCTGGCCGCAGCCCCAGCACATGGCGCGATGCATCGTGCCGTGGA
>JANOLY010000589.1:0-3564 GCA_031420055.1 Burkholderiales bacterium
CTGCACGTCGGCCCAGGTCGACCGCGCGGTCGAGAAGTTCGGCTTCGCGATGGGCCCGTTCCGGATGGGCGACCTGGCCGGCAACGACATCGGCTGGGCCATCCGCAAGCGCCGCTATGTCGACAAGCCCGGTCTGCGCTACAGCAAGACCGCCGACCTGCTGTGCGAGCTGGGCCGCTACGGCCAGAAGACGGGTGCCGGCTGGTACGACTACCTGCCCGGTAAGCGCGACGCGGTGCCCAGCCCGCTGGTGGTGAAGATGATCGAGGACCACCGCGCCGCGCTGGGCACTGCCGCGCGCGAGCGCGGCGAACCCGTGCTGACGCCGCGGCAGATCAGCGACGACGAGATCGTGCACCGGCTGGTGTATTCACTCGTCAACGAAGCGGCCAGGATTCTCGAAGAAGGCATCGCCAGCAAGGCCAGCGACATCGACATGGTCTACCTCACCGGCTACGGCTTCCCGCTGTTCCGCGGCGGGCCCATGTGTTACGCCGACACGCAGGGGCTGTTCAACGTCGTGCAGACGATGAAGAAGTTTGCCGCCAACCCGCTGGACGACGCCAGCTTCTGGCAACCTGCGCCTTTGCTCGCCCGCCTTGCCGCAGAAGGCAAGAGCTTCACCTGACCCGGAGCACGCCATGAGCAACGCTGTCATCGTTTCCACCGCCCGCACGCCCCTGGCCAAGAGCTGGAAGGGCGCTTTCAACATGACGCATGGCGCCACGCTGGGCGGACATGCCGTCAAGGCAGCCGTCGAACGCGCTGGCATCGAAGGCGCTGAGGTTGAAGACGTCATCATGGGCTGCGCCAACCCCGAGGGCGCCACCGGCGCCAACATCGCGCGCCAGATTGCGCTGCGCGCCGGGCTGCCCGTCACCACCAGCGGTCTCACCGTGAACCGCTTCTGCAGCAGCGGCTTGCAGACCATCGCGCTGGCCGCGCAACGCATCATTGCTGGCGAGGGCGATGTTTACGTGGCCGGTGGTGTGGAGAGCATTTCTTGCGTGCAGCAAGAGATGAACAAGCACATGCTGGTCGACCCGGCGCTGGCCAAGAGCAAGCCCGAGATCTACTGGAACATGCTGCAGACCGCCGAGCAGGTGGCCCGGCGCTACAGGGTAGACCGCGAACGCATGGACCGCTACGGCGCGGCCAGCCAGCAGCGCGCCACCGCGGCGCTGGAGGGGGGGCTGTTCAAGGACGAGATCGCCGCCATCACCGTCACCGCCGGCGTGGCCGACGCGGTGATGGGCCTGCGCAGCAAGGAAGTCACCGTCAGCCAGGACGAAGGCATACGCGCCGGCACCACCTACGAAGGTATCTGCGGCATCAAGCCGGCCGTGCCGGGCGGCGTGATTGCCGCCGGCAACGCCAGCCAGTTCAGCGACGGCGCGGGGGCTTGCGTCCTGATGGACGAGAAGCTGGCAGAACGCAAGGGCTTGAAGCCGCTGGGCCGCTTCCTGGGCTTTGCGGTGGCCGGCTGCGAGCCCGACGAAATGGGCATCGGCCCCGTCTTCGCCGTGCCCAAGGTGCTCAGGCGCCTGGGCCTGACGGTTGCCGACATCGACCTGTGGGAACTGAACGAAGCCTTTGCCGTGCAGGTGCTGTACTGCGCCGACACGCTGGGTATTCCCATGGACCGCCTGAACGTCAACGGCGGCGCCATCGCGGTGGGCCACCCTTATGGTGTCAGCGGCCAGCGGCTCACGGGGCATGCGCTCATCGAAGGCAAGCGCCGCGGCGCCAAGCGTGTGTGTGTGACGATGTGCATAGGCGGCGGCATGGGTGCGGCTGGCGTCTTCGAAGTGCTCTGACGCGCCAGCCATGATGCCGCGCACGGTCTGAGGCCGCCTGCCATGCGCGACACGCTCGACTTCCTGCTGCACGACTGGTTGGGCGTGCAAGCGCTGACACAGCGGCCCCGCTTTGCCGACCATTCCAGCGCGACCTTCGCCCAGGTGCTGGACACCTGCGAGCGCATCGCGCGCGACAAGTTCGCGCCCTTCAATCGGCTGAGCGACACACAAGAGCCGCACTTCGACGGCCAGCAGGTGCACCTGCCGCGGGCCACCCACGATGCGCTGGCGGCGTACGTCGAATCGGGCATGCTGGCCGCGGCGCAAGACTATGAATTCGGCGGCATGCAGCTGCCCTGCGTCATTGAGATGGCGGCCAACGCTTTCTTCAGCCGCGCCAGCGTCGCCATGGGCGGCTACGCCATGCTCACCAGTGGCAACGCCAATCTGTTGATGGCGCACGGCACGCCTGTGCAGCGCGAGGTCTTCGCGAAGAACCAGTTCGCGGGTCGCTGGTTTGGCACCATGTGCCTGAGCGAGCCGCAGGCGGGCTCGTCGCTGTCGGATGTGGCCACCCGCGCCGTGCCCGACGGTGATGGCTTTGATGCCGACCCGCTGGGCCCACGCTACCGCCTGCGCGGCAACAAGATGTGGATCAGCGGCGGCGAGCACGAGATCACGCCCAACATCGTGCACCTGGTGCTGGCCAAGATACCCGGGGCTGACGGCAAGTTGGTGGCGAGCACCAAGGGCATCTCGCTCTTCATCGTGCCCAAGAAATTGGTCGACGAAAACGGTGCGCTGACCGGCGAGCTCAACGACGTGGCGCTGGCCGGGCTGAACCACAAGCTGGGCTACCGCGGAACGACCAACACGCTGCTCAACTTCGGCGAAGGCCGCTTCCCGGTGCGCGGCGATTCAGGCGGCGGCCTGGACGGCCGTGGCGCGGGCGCCATCGGCTACCGGGTCGGTGCGCCGGGGCAGGGCCTGCGCTGCATGTTCCACATGATGAACGAGGCGCGCATAGGAGTCGGCCTGGGTGCCGTGATGCTGGGCATGGCCGGCTTTGAAGCCAGCCTGGCCTACGCGCGTCAGCGCACCCAGGGCCGGCCCATCACCGGCGCAGGCAAGGACGCGGCGACGCCGCCCGTGCCGCTGATGGCGCACGCCGACATCAAGCGCATGCTGCTGGCGCAGAAGAGCTATGTCGAAGGCGGCCTGGCGCTGTCGCTGTACTGCGCGCGGCTGGTCGATGAACTGCACACCGGTGACGCAGCAGATGCCCGCGAAGCCGGCCTGCTGCTGGAAGTGCTGACGCCGATTGCCAAGAGCTGGCCCAGCGAATGGTGCCTGGAGGCCAACTCGCTGGCCATCCAGGTGCTGGGCGGCTACGGCTACACACGCGACTTCTCCGTTGAGCAGTACTGGCGCGACAACCGCCTGAACATGATCCACGAAGGCACGCACGGCATCCAGGCCCTGGACCTGCTGGGCCGCAAGGTGGTGATGCAAGGCGGCGCCGGCCTGAAGCTGCTGGCCAGCCGCATCCACGCCACGGTCGAACGCGCCGGCCGCTGCCAGGACTGGCGGCGCCTGCGGACCAACTCGCCGCCGCCTGGCAGCGCTTGCTGGCCGCTACCGAGTCGGCCTGGTCCACGGGTGTGCCCGAAGAAGCGCTGGCCAACGCCACGCCGTACCTGCAAGCCTTCGGCCATGTCGTGCTGGCCTGGTTGTGGCTGGACGTGGCCACGTCGGTACGGCGCGG
>JANOLY010000590.1:0-10262 GCA_031420055.1 Burkholderiales bacterium
GCACGATGGCCACCGGCATGATCTTGTGGCCTGCGGCCTTCCAGGCCAGGTAGTGCAGGTAGCCACCGGCCCCGCCCACACGCGTCGCCATGCGCACCACCAGCCGGTCGGGCGCTTTCAGCGCGCAGCGGTAGGTGCCCATGTTCTGCACGCCGGTGGCCGGGTCTTTGGTGATGACGTTGGTGGCGGTGAGCGTGGGCGCGCTGTCAAAGCCCGGTGTGGACACCGGGATCGGCAGCCTGTCCAGGCCATGGCCCTCGCCCTGCAGTGCAGCGCCCTCGTGCACGACCTCCTGGCATTCCGGCTTGTCGACCAGCTTGGGCGCAATCGGGTGCGCGATGGCCTGGCGCCACTTGGCTTCGATCTCGTCCACGCCGCAGCCCATGCCCACGCTGTAGATCTGCCGGTTGGCCGCCATCGCGCCCACCACCACGGGGATGTCGTACTTGCGCCCCTGGGCGTTGACGATGTGGGTGAACAGAAAGGCCTTGCGGTCGGCCTCGGCCATGCCGCCCACGAACTGCCAGCGCACCAGCGGGTGCAGTTCGGAGTCCTTGTCGATGGGGCGCGTTATCTCCTGCAGCAGGCCGCGGCGGCGCAGCTCGTCCAGGTGGGCGTGGAAGTCGGGGTAGCCGGGGGTGTTCATGGGGGGGCTTGCTGCCTTCACTCCAGCGTGACGCCGCTGCGCTTGACGACCTCGCCCCAGACCTTGAACTCGCTGCGCAGGTAGGCCGCGGCTTCGTCGGGGCTGGCGCTGAAGCGCTGCACCAGGCCGGCGGTGAGCAGCTTGGCTTCGACCTCGGGGTCGCGCGCGGCGGTGTTGATTTCGGTGAAGGTGCTCTGTACCAGCGCCTTGGCGGCACCGGCCGGGTACAGCACCATCAGCCAGGTGACGGCGTTGAAGTTGGCGAATCCCGATTCGGCCAGCGTGGGCACGCCCGCCAGCGTGCCGGCCAGGCGCTGCGGGGTGCCGCTGGCCAGGGGCCGCAGCTTGCCGGCCTGCGCCAGCGGGCGCACGGCGGCGGCGGTTTCCAGCGCGATGCTGACGTTGCCGCTCATCACGTCGGTCAGGCCCGCGGCGCTGCCCTTGTAGGGGATGTGCGTGATCTTCAGGCCACCGGCGCGGCGCTTGAACTCCTCCATCGCCAGGTGCGACACCGTGCCGTTGCCTGACGATGCGTTGGTCAGCTTGTCGGGGTTGGCACGGGCGTAGTTGACCAGGTCCTGCACGCTCTGGAACGGCAGCGCCGGGTTGCACACCAGCACAAACGGCAGGTCGCCGACCAGGCCCACGGCCTCGAAGTCCTTGTTCGAGTCGTAGGGCACGCTCTTGTACAGGTGCGGGTTGGTACACACCGCCGACATGTGCGCCATCATCATCACGCTGCCGTCAGCGGGCGCCTTGGCCAGACTGCCCAAAGCCAGGCTGCCGCCTTGGCCCGGCAGGTTCTCGACGATGAAGTTGCGGCCGGTGTTGCGCTGCAAGCGCTCGGCCAGGATGCGGGTGACGTTGTCGGTGGCCTGGCCGGGCGGGAAGCCGACGATGATCTTGGTCGTCTTGCCCTGCGCGAAGACGCCGGTGCCGAGTATGGCGGCGGCGCCCGCGATGAGCAGGCTGCGGCGCTGGATGGGGGTGTGCATGTCGGGTCTCCTCTTTGTTGGTGTGTTCAGCCAGCCGTTCAGGGCCTGCCTGCCCTGCACGCTCAGGCTCAGTGACTCTTTTTCTTCATGGCGGCCGACGTGTTGACGATGCTGTGCAGGCTGCGCGCGTAGTCGATGGCGCCCAGCTCGTCCATGCGCGGGGCCACGTGCAGGTACTCCTTCAGGCCCAGGATGGCAGGGCGCGGGCGGCTGAGCAGTTGCTCGATGAAGCGGTCCACAGTGGTCTTCAGCTCGGCGCAAGGCACCACGTGGCCGACGAAGCCGTAGCCCATGGCGCGCTCGGCGCTGATGAAGTCGGTGCTGTAGGCCATCCACAGCAGCACGTTGCGCGGGATGCGGTCGTACAGCGCCGACATCACCATCGTGGGCATCACGTTGTGGCCGATCTCGGGGATGTTGAAGGTGGCGGTGTCTGCCGCGAAGCTCACGTCGCACAGCGCGGCCACGGCCGAGCCGAAGCCCATGCAGCGCCCTTCGATGGCCGTGACCACTGGCACCAGGCAGTTGCGGATGGCCTTGTAGCTGCCGAAGATGGCGTCGTACTCGGCCCGGCGCGCATAGGCCTCGGGCTCGGGCGGCGGCGCACCGGGGTCGCGCACGCGGCCGGTCACGTAGTCGGGGCCAGCGCTGGTCAGCAGCACGGCGTCGCTGGTCTCGTGCGCCTGCAGCAGCGCGGCAGACAGCGTTGCGGCCATGCCGTCGCTCACGCCGTTGCCTTCGCGTTGCAGCGTGACGCGCAGCAGGCGGCCGTCTTGTTGGGTGTGGATAGGGTTGCTCATGTCGACTCTTCTTTTCAGCGGTGGGCGGCAAGGTGGCGCAGCAGCGCCGCATTGAAGGCGGCGGGCTGGTCGATGTTGGGCAGGTGGCCGCCGTCGGCGATGACGTCCAGTGTCGAGCCCTTGATGAGGCCTTGCAGATGCTGCATGGCCTGCGGCAGCGGGCCGTCGTTGGCGCCCACGACAAGCGCCGTGGGCGTGGTGATCTCGTGCACGCGGCCCAGGTAGTCCAGCGCCATGATGGCCTGGGCGCAGCCGACGAAGCCAGCCGCGGGCGTGGCGCTGGCGGTGGCGTTGAAGCGCTGCGCTGTGCCCGGGTGGGCTTCGAGATAGGCCTTGCCGAACCAGCGTTCGGTGGTCGATACCGCCAGCGCGGCGCAGCCTTGTTGCTCGGCCGTGGCGATGCGCTCGGGCCACACCGCTGCTGCCGCTGACGGCATGTCGGCGCGGGCGTCGCACAGGCACAGGCTGAGCAGCCGATCGGCGTGGTGGATGCCCAGCCCAAAGCCGCTCATGCCGCCCAGCGACAGGCCGACGTAATGCGCTTTGGCGATGCCCAGCGCGTCGAGCACGGCCACCGTGTCTGCGACCAGGTCGGCCATCGAATACGGCGCCGGCGGGACGTCGGACGCGCCGTGCCCGCGCGTGTCGGCGCGCACCACGCGCCAGCCGTTTTCGGCCAGCAGCGCGGCCTGCTCGTCCCACATCATGCTGGCCGACAGGATGGAGTGGCTCAGGTAGACCACCGGCGCACCGGCGTCGCCTTGCAGGTGCACGGCCAGTGGCCCGGCGCGGCCGGAAACACGCTGCGTTTGCGGTTTGATGTTCATGCGGTGGGGGTTCCTGTCTTGGCGGCACCCGATGCTGCGCGCAAGGCACGCCAGATGGCCATCGGCGTCATCGGCAGGTAGTCGATGCCCGCGCCGCGCGGCGCCAGCGCGTCGTTCACGGCGCTGGCAATGGCGGCAGGGCTGCCGAGGTAGCCCGCTTCGCCCGAGCCCTTCTGGCCGAATTCGGTCAGCGGGCTGGGCGTGCAGTGGTCGACGATGGTGATGCTGGGCACCTCGGTGGCGCTGGGCAGCAGGTAGTCCATGAAGGTGCCGCTGAGCAGCTGGCCATGTTCGCTGAAAGCAAACTTCTCCATCAGCGCCGCGCCGATGCCGTGGGCGATGCCGCCATACGTCATGCCGTGCACGACATCGGGGCTGATCATGGTGCCGCAGTCGTGGCCGCAGACGTAGCGGTGCAGCGTGACCTTGCCGGTGGCCGGGTCGATGCTGGCCAGCACCACATGCGCCTCGAAGGAATGGCAGGGGTACATCTGGATGCGCCCATCGGCCGTGGGCAGCATGCCGCCGGTGGGCACTTCCCAGACGAACTTCTCCTGCAGGCCCGGCTCCATGCCGGCGGGCAGGCGGTGGTAGTAGCGGTGGGCGATCTCCACCAGCTGGGCCCAGCTCAGCCGGCGTGCCGGGTCACTGCACGAGACCACGTCGCCGTCGATGTAGCTCAGATCGTCTTCGGGCAGCTGCAGGTCGTGCGCCGCCAGTTTCAGCAGCTTGGCGCGCAGCTTCTTGGCCGCGCCCGCCGCCGCGCCACCCAGCATGATGGCCATGCGGCTGCCGACGGGGCTGTTCGAGGGCAAGGCGCTCAGCGAATCGGCATGCAGCACGCGGATGCTGTCGGGTTCGCGCTGCAACACCTCGCCGACCACCGTGGACACCAGCGTCTCGTGCGCCTGGCCCGAGCTGGAGGTGCCCATCAGGGCCGTCACCGACCCACCCAGGTCGATGCGCACCAGGCACGAGTCCATCCAGGTCGTGGTCTGGTTCTTGGGGTTAAACAGCGGCTCGAAGGACGAGTTGCCGCCCGAGGGTTCCAGGCAGGTGGCGATGCCGATACCCGCCAGCAAGCCCTGCGCGCGCAGGGCATCGCGCTGCGCTTCGATGGCCTGTAGCGGCGCGGCGTTGAGCGCCTTGTCCAGCACGGTGGCGAAGTCGCCCGAGTCGTAGCGGGTGCCGCTGGGGATGAGGTAGGGGAACTCGTCTTTGGCGATGAGGTTGCGCTTGCGCAGCGCCACGCGGTCCATCTTCAGGAAACGCGCCACCTTGTCGATGCCGGTCTCGATGGCGTAGTTGGTGGGCGCCTGGCCGAAGCCGCGCACCGCTTCCTGCGGCGTCTTGTTGGTCAGCACCGAGATGGCCTCGTACTCGACGCTGGCGATGCGATAAGGCCCCACGATGGCGCCCACCGGCTTGCCCAACTGCAAGGGCGTGCGCCCGGCATAGGCGCCCACGTCGTCCAGCGCGCGCATGCGCATGGAGCTGATCGTGCCGCTGTCGTCGAAGGCCAGGCTGACGTCGAAGAAGCGGTCGGGGCCTTGCATGTCGCCGCCGCGCATGTTCTCCAGACGGTCTTCGAGAAAGCGCACCGGGCGGCCCAGCTTGCGCGCCAGGTAGCCGACGAGGATGGAGTGCTTCAGGCCGCGCTTGACGCCGTAGCTGCCGCCGACATCGACGTCGTAATGCACCCGCACCTGGTTGCCGGCCAGGCGCAGGCAACGCGCCATCTGGTCAGGGTACTTGGGCATCTGGATCGAGGCCCACACATCCAGGATCTGTCTGGCGTCGTTCCAGGCGCAGGTGACGACGAAGGTCTCGATGGGCACCGTGGAGCTGCGCGCCCAGTGCACGCGATAACTCAAGCAGTGCGGCGCGGCGGCGAAGTGCGCGTCGACCTCGCCCCAGACGAACTTGCGCTGGAAGATGACGTTGCTGCCGTGCAGTGGATGCACCTGCGGCGAGCCGGCTTGGAAAGCGGCCTCGGGGTCGATGATGTGCGCGGTGGTCTGGTACTCGATCTCGACCAGCTCGCAGGCGTCTTCGGCCAGCGCGCGGCTGTCGGCGACGATGGCCACCACCCATTCACCGGCGTAGCGCACCACGCCGTGGGCCAGCGGGTAGCGCGTGACGGCGGGTGCGTCCACGCCCGGCAGCACGGCTTCGACCTGCGCGGCAAGCTCCTCGCCTGTCAGCACCGCGTGCACGCCGGGCAGGGCCCGCGCCGCGCTGGCGTCAATCGACACGATGCGCGCCGCGGCATGCGGGCTGGCCACGATGGCCACGTGCAGCAAACCCGCGGGCTGCACGTCCGCGGCAAAGCGGCCTTGGCCCAGCACGAAGCGGCGGTGCTCGACCGCGCGGCGGTGCTTGCCGATGTACCTGAAGGCGGTGGCTTCAGCCATGGGCTGCCCCCGCGGCGGGCGTTGGGCGCGTGGCGAGCTTCACCGCGTCAACGATCTGCTGGTAGCCGGTGCAGCGGCAGATGTTGCCGCCGATGGCGTCGCGGATCTGCGCCTCGTTGGGGTGCGGGTTGCGCGCCACCAGCGCGTGGCAGGCCACCAGCATGCCGGGTGTGCAGTAGCCGCATTGCAGCGCGTGGGTCTCGCAGAAGGCGTCCTGAATTTTCGAGAGCAGGCCGCGCTCGGGTGCCAGGCCCTCGACGGTGGTGACGGTCAGGCCGTCGGCCTGCACTGCGAACATCAGGCAGGCGCGCACCGGGTCGCCGTCCAGCAGCACCGAGCAGGCGCCGCAGATGCCATGTTCGCAGCCGACGTGGGTGCCGGTGAGGTTCAGTTGGTCGCGCAGAAAGTCGACCAGCGTGGTGCGCGGCTCCACCTGGCGCTGCTGCAGCACGCCGTTGACCCGGATGGCCACGCTGTGCAGGGTCGGGTTCGTCATCGTGCGGGTCTCAGTGGCTTAACGGGGCTGTGGCCCAGTGGGCCTGGGCGGCGCGCTGCAGCACACGTGCCAGCAGCACGCTGCCCAGTTCACGCCGGTACTCGGTGTCGGCGTGCAGGTCGCTGCCGGGGTCGGTCTGTGCCGCTGCTTCATGCGCAACGTGCTGCGCCAGCGCGGCGGTGATGCGCTGGCCGACGAGCTCGGCGGCCAGTGCGGGGAAGGCGCGCGGCGTGGCGTCCATGCCGCCCAGGCCGATGGCGGCGCGGCGGCAGATGTCGCCCTCGTCCAGCTGCAACTGGCAAGCGGCCGAGGCCATGCCGAAGTCGCCCTGGCGCATCGCGGTTTCGTCGAAGGCGGTGCGCACGCCGGCGCCGGCCCAGATGGGCCATTCGATGACGTGCAGGCACTCGTCGTCGGCCACCGCGGTGGTCATGGGGCCGAAGAAAAAAGCGTCGGCGGCCACCGCGCGTTCGGCTTTGGCGCTGCGCAGGTGCAGCCGCGCGCACAGCATCAGCGCGGCCAGCGGCAGCTCGGCCGAGGGGTCGGCGTGCACCAGGCTGCCGCCCACCGTGCCGCGGTTGCGTGTCTGCACATGGCCCACCCAGTGCAGCGCGTCGCGCAGCAGCGGCAGCACGGCGTGCACGGCGGTGTCGTTTTCCACTTCGCACTGGCGTGTGGTGGCGCCGATCCACACCCGGTCGGCTTCGATGCGCACACCATTGATCTCGGCCAGGCGGTTGATGTCCACCAGCACCGCCGGGCGCGCCAGGCGCATGGCCATCATCGGCACCAGGCTCTGGCCGCCGGCCACGAGCTTGGCGTCGGCGCCGTGTTCGGCCAGTTGCGCCAGCGCCTGGGCCAGGGTTTCGGCGCGCACGTAGTCGAAGGCGGCAGCTTTCATCGGCGAGCGCGCGTCGCGGTGGACCAGAAGGGGACAGGCCAGGTCACGCAAGCTCCTGCAAAGTGCAGCGCAGTGTCGGGCGTTGGGGCGGGTCGGGCAATCGACTTAACATCACGCCGTATGAGTTTTCCTCACGTAGGGGTACAAGCCAGAACACTGCTGCCACCGAGGCCGGCCGCGTGAGCCTCGCTCACAGCCTGCGGGCATGAGGAAGTTGCCACCGCTGAACGCCTTGCGCGCCTTCGAGGCGGCAGCGCGGCACGAGAGCTTCACCCAGGCCGCACACGAACTGCACGTCACGCACGGCGCCGTCAGCCGCCAGGTGGCGCAGCTGGAAGCGTGGCTGGGCCGGACCTTGTTCCTGCGCGCGCGCTCGCAGGTGACGCTGCTGGACGAGGGCCGGCGCTACCTGGCCGACGTGACGGCGGCGCTGGACCGCATCGCCGTGGCTTCGGCGCAGTTGCAGCTGCCGCAGCGCGGCGAATCCAGCGCCTTGCTGGTGAGCGCGCCGCCCACCTTCACCATGCGCTGGCTGATCCCGCGCATGTCGGCTTTCCAGCGCCAGCACGCGGCGGTCGAAGTCAAGCTCACCACCAGCCTGGCCACGGTGGACTTCAGCCGCAACGGCTACGACCTGGCCATCCGCGGTGCCACTGCGCCGCTGGCCGGCTGCCGCAGCCTGCCCTTCATGACCGAGACCATCGTGCCGGTGTGCCACGCCGACCTGCTGGAACGCGGCCTGCGCAGCCCGGCCGACCTGGCCCGGCACCCGCAGATCAACTACGCCACCGAGCCCTATGCCTGGGCCGACTGGCTGACGGCCGCCGGCGCGCCCGGCCTGAGGCCGGCCAGCAAGCTGGCCTTTGAGCAGATGTACTTCGCCCTGCAGGCGGCCGCCGAGGGCTTGGGCGTGGTGCTGGTGCCCCTGTTCCTGGTGGCCGACGACATCATCGCCGGCCGCCTGTGCGCGCCCTTTGGCACCCATGCGGCCAAGCAGCGGCGCTACTACGCCAACCTGCCGCTGCACGCCGAGCCCAGCGCCCTGGTGCAGGCCTTTTGCGACTGGCTGCTGCAAGAGGGGCAGGACACGGAACAGTCGATCGCGCAGTGGGCGCGCGGCATGGGCTGGTAGGGCCGTGCCGGCAGCGCGCGCTGTCAGTTCGCCGCGAAGCAGTACAGCCGGCCCGAGCCGCCGGTGCGCACCAGCGCTTCCTGGCTGCAGCCCACGGATTGGTGCGAGAAGTTCCAGGAGCGGGCCCAGTTCTCGGGCAGCGGGCCGATGCGGTCGTGGTGGCCGACCACCGCCGAGCCATCGGTGCTGCTGGTCCAGGCCTTGCACGTGGTGTCGGTGTGCGGGGCAAAAGCGGTGCCGTCGGCGCGTGATCCGGTCAGGATGTCGTGCTCGTTGGGTGTGTCGCCACGGCCCTTGACGACGCCGCCCTTTTCGTCGAGCGCGCTGGTCTTGCTGATGTTGTTGCCGTTGTGCAGGTGAGCCCCGTCGCGGGCGATCAACTCGCCCTTGGCGTTGAACCAGGGGCCGTTGCCAATGCGGTCGCGCGCGTTGACAGCCGGCACCGCCGGAGTGGTGCCCTGCGCGAAGGTCGGCGGCACGCTGAGGTAGGCGCGCCAGGTCTTGCCACCGGCCCCGGCGGCGGCGGCCAAGCGCTGGCAGAGGGCATCAGCACCGGCCAGGCCGCCGAGATCGGCGCCCTTGCCCGAGCCGACGCTGGTGATGAAAAAGCTCATGGGCCCCGTGGGGGGCGGCGTGGCGCATGCGGCGAGCAAGGCGACAGCGGCGGGCACGATCAGCAGCAAACGGGTGTGGGGCACGGGAACACTCCTTGTTGGGGACTGGGACACACCTCGGTTTTACGCTGCAAGCGGGTCACCGTTGCCCTGGGGTGTACCCGGGTGGGCCGTATCGCCGCTGGAAGTCGTCATGGCACCGTGGCGATCCAGCCCTCGACCACATCGGCGGTGACGGGCATGCCCGCGTCGGCGCGGGTGCTGGCCCAGCCGGCCTGCAACAGACACAGCGCGGCGTCCAGCCTGTCGCCCGTGGCATCGTCGATCAGCGCTTCACGCTGCGCGTGGCTGAGCTTCAAGCGCAGACCCAGGCGTGTGCGTCCTTGCTCCAGCGCGTCGACGATGTCCTTGCGTGCGATCAGACGGTCGGGCTCGGGGCTGTTCTTGTACGAACGCCGGCCTATGAGTTCATGCGCCAGCAAGCCGGGGTAGCCCTCCACGGCCACGCGCTGCGCATCGCCTGCGTGCAGACGCGGCAGCGTCACGCCCGCGGCCAGCAGCCGGGACAGCCCTTCGTAGTACATGAAGCCCACGGGCACGTAGCGCGTTTGCAGCGGGCTGGTGGAGCTGACGCCGGGCATGGCCCCGTCCGTGGCGCGGTGCAGCAGCCGCTGGCCCTGCGGCTGGGTGTTGCCCCAGGCGTCGACCAGGGCGCGAAAGGCCATGCGGTCTGGGCAGCGGCGGTGCAGCGCCGCACTGACGGCCGCGGCGCTGCGGCCCAAACCCAGCGCGTCGACGAACCCGCGCGGCAGGCCGAAGGGGAAGTCAAAGGCACCGAGCCAGGGGCCGGGCGCGGCCAGCAGGGCTTCGAAGTCGGCCAGGGTGGGCAGGCGGTCGAGCCGGTCCAGCCGCAGCACCGCGCCGCCCAGGCGCCCACGCGCCACGGTGATGGGCTTGCGACGCGACGGCGCGCAGGTGAAGTCGATGCCCAGCAGCTCACCGCTCATGGCGCGCTGCCTGGCCTGCCGCGCGGCCGCAGCATCATGGCCGCGTGAGGCGCAGCACCTCGCCGATGCGCGTGCGGGCCACGTCTTCCGGGTGGAAGGGCAGCTCGTGCCAGCGCTTGTCGGCGAAGGCACGCAGCTGATCGCTGGCGTGCGGCGACGCCGGGTCGCTGCTCTGGCCGTAGCTCAGCAGCGCGCTGGCCAGCGGGCCGCGCGCGTCGAAGCGCACCGTCTGCACGTAGCTGGTGCCGTAGTCCACCAGCCAGCCGCGCGGCGTGAGCAAAGGCGAAGACGGGCTGCCGACGAGGTTGAGCACGCCGTCGTTGTCGGTGCCGCCGTGCACTGGTATGGCGGGTTCGACTATGGCCGCGCGCTGCACTGCCGACACCGGCGCATCGATGGCAAAGCCGGCTGTGCGCAGCGTGGTCACGGC